>CAIMUU010000030.1 GCA_903844835.1 uncultured bacterium
CAGTCAAAACTTCCTTAACAGTGTTATAGCCAGCTAAGTGCCCTTCATAATCAGGCAGACCATGCTGCCTAGCCCAACGCCTATTACCGTCAACAATAAAACCGACGTGCTTCGGAATAATAATATCGGCCATTAGATTGTCAGGATTTCTTTCTCTTTATTTCTAAAAATCTCATCAATTTTTGAATTGATGTTTGACATTAGTGCGTCAATCGTCTTTTCGACTCGTCGCTCATCATCTTCTGATAATTCTTTGGCATCTTTTTTGCGCTTAGCCTCTTTGTTAGCGTCTTGGCGAATGCCGCGTAGTGCAATTTTAGCATCCTCGACTTTTTCACTAGTCTGTTTGACTAGTTGCTTACGGCGGTCTTCAGTAAGCGGTGGCACTGGAACACGAATAACACGGCCGTCATCACTTGGGTTGAACCCCAAACTTTGGTCGGCTCGAATTGCCGCACAAATTGCCTGAATACTACCAGTATCAAATGGTGTGACTAATAGCATCTGGCCTTCCGATGCGGTAATATTTGAAACCTGATTTAACGGCAAGACAGTCCCATAAACTTCAACTTTGACACTATCTAATTGACTCGGATGAGCCCGACCGGTACGAACTTTTTTTAACTCTTCTTCAAAATGCGCCACAACTGTATTGAGCTTTGTTTCGTATTGTTTTGTATCAAACATAATACTTCTATTGTAACCAAAAAACTGAATATGTGCCAGAGTGCATAGCTGAAAATTATAAACAAGAGGCTGTGCGAGACTTAACCGCACAGCCAATCGTAACTCTTTGTCCTGCCCACCCAAAGGGAGGCCCAGACCGGTAGCCTGATCGGATATTAATGGCGCAGATCTGCCAATATTAGTTAGCAAATATCGGGCCGTTTTTATTATCCCGGGAAACTCGGAAACCGATGTTCGTGTTCGTATTGCTAGCCGAGTTGTTCAAATTCAAGTTCAGAACCCCAGCGTTGCCACCATTGTTCCAATTGCCACCACGAAGAAAGGCGCGCGTCCCACTATAGACCAAGTAACCATAATCAGTATACTAGATGAATGTCTATCTTACAAAACGCTTTCGAAAATATTACGAGTATTGACACGTTGGTGAATGCCCACAAAAAAGCCATGATTGGCAAACGCCACAATAATAAAGCAACTGCCTCGGACTATAATCTTATGAGCAATCTCTTAGTGTTGCAGGATGAGCTTAGAAGCGGCAGTTACCGTACAGCTCCATATCGCAACCGTATTATTACAGAGCCAAAAGTTCGCTACATTCAAGCGCCAGAATTTCGCGATCGGATTGTTCATCACTCAATACACGGCGTGCTTAATCAATTTTTTGAACGTCATTTCATTCGTGACTCTTATGCTTGTCGACCGTGTCGCGGTATTCACGGAGCCGCCACTCGGATACAGACGTTCTTACGCCATTCGTCAGCACCACTCTACGTTTGCAAACTTGATATTTCTAAATATTACGCCTCGATTAATCACACACGGCTAAAACAATTACTATCAGCAAAAATAGCTGACACTATGTTATTAAATCTACTAGACATCATCATTGATTCAAGCAATAGTGGTACCGAACATGATTATCTTTTTGCGCCAGATTCGTATTACCACACCAAAGGCCCTCGCGGTATCCCAATTGGTAATTTAACCAGTCAGCTATTCGCTAACATTTATCTTCATCATGCTGACATGTATGCCAAACAACAACTCAAAATTTGTCGCTATATTCGTTACATGGACGATATTCTTATCTTTCATGAGGATAAAAAGCAATTACGAATTTGGCAACAAGCCATGACTAAATTTTTCTATGAAGAATTGTATTTAACTATAAATCCACACAAAATACGCGTCTACCCTGCTCGGTTGGGTGTTGATTTTGTAGGTTATATTATTTATCCCCATTCCATGCGCCTGCGCGGTAGCAGTGTTCGACGTTTCAAAAAACGCTATAACAAACAATTACACAACCTACTCATTGGTAACATTAGTTTAGAAAAGTTAAAAGCCTCGTTCAAAGCCTGGTCGGCTCACGCAGCGCACGCCAATACCAAACAATTGGTTCAAAATCTCAAACAATTAGGCAATAGTTATTTGTTTGCTTACGCGGTTCAAAAATATGCTCGGAAAAGGCATTTACACGGCCCACCAACTCAATTATCTTTTTTTGACAAAGAATAATGTTTAGCCCAGCCACCACGCATTTTGCCAACTTCGTCGATTTGTTTAATTATGTAAGCTAATGACTCGGCTTTATAGAAATGTAGTTCATAACCGACGCGCAGTAAACTGCGCAATATTTCCAGCTCGACATTCAACTCATCAAGGCTTTTAAGTGCCCCCCCCCCACGGGCTTCGACGGCATTTTTAGCCTGAATTATATAACGCAGACAATTCAAGGCACTGTTTTCAATTTGCTGGCCAAGAACAAATCTCTGCTTTTTTGGAAAAGTATTAACTTTTTCGAACAGCCACAAAGTTACTTCAAGCATTTTTGTGTAGATAATAAAGTTTGTACTCATTTCAAAATTCCTAAAAGTTTAAAGTTCATAAGCAAAAAGTTATCAAGCAGAAAGCAGTAAGGCCTTTATCCCACCTTTGGTGGGATAATATCACCGGGAAACTCGGAAACCGATGCCCGTGTTCGCACTGCCAGCCGAGTAGCGCAAATCCAAGTACAGAACCCCAGCGTAGCCACCATGGCCCCAAAGGCCACCACGAAGAAAGGCGCGCGCCCCAACTTCACCGTAGTTAGAGTAGAGTTGTCCAACTCCAGCTGATGAGTTCCAAGTAATACCAGCTACACCAGTAGAGGCTGGCATGGAATTGGTTGGTAGGCCGTTTTGCAATAAAGAAGCATTATTCCATTGTTTCCAGGCATAGGCTACTTCGCCAGCTAGGCCTGGTTGGGCAGAGCCTGCAATTGTGCCAGATGTCCAGTCATAGACATTGCCTGACATATCCCAAATAACCTCGCCATTAGTTAAGGTTAAAGTTCGTTTTTGGTTGGAAGGTGTACTTTGGCCAGTACCCGCATAACCAAGTGTGTCGTCGGAAGACGCCTCAAGAGCATTGGCTGGGACGTTGTCATTGTGCCCGCTGTATATATACCCAGTCCCAACCGTATGAACACCAGCGCCATTGTCCCAGTTTGATGCTACAGATAATACATTCTGAGCAATAGTCATCCATTCAGCTTCAGTAATGAGGTGACAGGTAGTACAGGTGGAGCCGTCTTGGTTTTTGGTGTTAGGGGCATTGGCTATGGCAGTAGTTTGGGAGATGTTAACCCAGGGTAGACCTGAGGCTTGGGAGATTGGTGTGGTAGTTGCTCCGACTTGTTTAGCTTCATACTTCATAACACAGAAGTCATTAGTGCCGTAGGTAGAACTACCAGGCACAACAATGAAGTTAAGTGGGCAGATGTTGGTTATTGGACTAGACGATAGATAGTTACCAGACTTGTTGGTAGCTAGGGTGTAGGACTGAGGGTTAGTCGTAGTACTGGGAGTGTAGATGAAGTTAGTTGAGCTACTGAACTTTAGACAACGGGTGGTGTCTGGTACTGGTGTAGCTGGGCAGTTGTTGGCATCGAGGGTAATGGGATA
>CAIMUU010000031.1 GCA_903844835.1 uncultured bacterium
AGCATTATAATAAAAAAGTGCTTGTGTATATATTGACAAAAAGCATAAGCTATGCTAATATATGAGACATACACATATCATGTGTGGGATATAAATGAGGGTTTCTATGCTATTTATGGCGTGGAAATCTTTTTAATTTAGACACCTAAATGGTGGATAAAAAGGAGATTAAGATGGCAGGAACAAAAACTGGTGGCCAAAAGGCTGCTGCTAAAAATTTATTACGCGACCCTTTCTTTTATGCAAAGATCGGCGCTAAAGGTGGACGAAATGGCAATACTGGTGGTTTTGCTGCTAACCCAGAGTTAGCTCGAATTGCTGGTGCTAAAGGTGGCCGTATTAGTCGCCGTAAAAAAATAGTACAATAATTTAGATTTTTATTTATATAAACCTAAAAAGCAAAAAGCGTACAAATTATGTGCGCTTTTTTGTTTTATATCGACGCAAGGCACAAGTTCGAGCTTCATTGACGCTCCAATTATTATTGCAGGCGGGGCAGTGGTAATTGCTTATATCTGTTTGTAAGCCTATTGCTTGGCATTTCGGGCAAGAACTTCGAGAATGTAGCCAGTCTCGGTAACTATCCATAGCGGATTGAATTAACGAATCTAATACTTCAATATTAAAATATTGCGCCAATTCAGTGGTTTTGTTCCAGGCTTCTCGCTCCATGGCAATTAACTCTATGTCTCGATCATATTTATCGTGACCCAGTAAAGCATGAGATATCTCGTGTAGTAATAAGATTTGTAGGTCTGGTGATTTTTCGTCGTAAAAAACTATATTATCAGATGAAGACCAGGCAAAGCTCTCACCTGGTACGAAATTTAACCGAGTATACTTATTTTTTAGATCCAGTAATATTGAGGTTGTCGACGGCATAATAATAACATCCATAAATAACGGCTAATTCGGGGTGCTTGGCTTGAATAAATTTTGGACACGGAATGTGGTCTGGCAGTTTTTCTTTTAATATATCTTTGAGTTTTTCGCTATATTTTGCAAAATAAGTACCCATGCTGCCGCCAATGATAATTATATCGGGCTGTAAAATAGGTATTACTGCCAAAAAACCGCGACTAATACGATCAGCTATTTGATTCCATGTCTTTTTATTTGTTATATCGCGAGCATATTTACCATAAGTCTTGTAGATTGCTTGGCCAGAGGCAAAACTTTCCCACTCGCGGACAATACCGTCATATTCAACTAGGGCATGACCAGCCTCACTATTACGAAGGCTCTCGTTGATATGTCCATTAGTAATAATACCTGATCCGATACCAGTACTGACGGTAACATAAAGGGACTGATCCGGGATTTTTTTCATGATTCTAGTCTCGGCTAGACCGGCAAGGTTGGCGTCATTTTCGATTAAAATGGGCGTATCTTCGCCTAAGACACCACTCAGGGCTTTTTGGATATGGAAATTATGCCATTTTAGATTAGGACACCAAAGTGCAACACCGTCTTTTATAATGCCTGGGGCGGCTACGATAATAGCTTTAACCTTTTTATTGCGATAATTATCGGTGAGTATTGATCGAAGTAAGACTGTATATTCGGTTGGGTTTTTGGGAGTTGGGAATTTGATTTGTTCACCTAAAATACCGTTTCTATCAAAACTAGCAACTAAGGTTTTGGTTCCGCCTGTATCGACTACTACTAACATAACTCTAGTTTATCATAATTACTTAGAGTTGCTTTTATTGTAAAAAAGATGGATAATATAGTTATATCCTATAAACAGAGGTAATTTATGAGAGAGTTGCGACGAACAGGTCAAGATGGTTCGATTACATTAGTTATAATCGTAGGTATTTTATTAGTCTTGGGTTTAGTCGGAGGTATATTTTTGCTAAAACAAAGAGGAGCTCAGGTTCGTCGTGATCAAATTATTGC
>CAIMUU010000032.1 GCA_903844835.1 uncultured bacterium
CCAAGCAGCGTAAATGGTTTCGCCACCTTGCTGATTTAACGGACTGACGTTCAGCAAAGCCTTAACTGATTTCCACATGGCATCATCTAATTCGGACATGCCAGTGATTAGTGGACAAATGATCCAGCCTAGGCCTGTTACGCTTGTTTCGCAGGTGCTTAATTTTGAGTCTGAACCACTAGCGTCAGCTTTTGTAAAAGTCGGTACATCACCACCGGGAATGCTGGCGGCTTCTGTTTGGTATGCATCAGCATCTGCGTTTATTATGTCAACCATTTCCGTACATGTTTTTGACACGCTTGTTCCGCCAGAGTCATTAAAAAGTAAAAACCGCGAGTTTTGTCCAAATGTATCACTTAGGTATGTAGTAAAAAGTTCAGTATCTCTTACTCCTTGGTTATCTATCATAGTAATCATGTATACAAAATTTAAATCAAGTCCGGCAGTGCTAGTTATTGATTCAGTTTTGCCTGCCATACAACTTGCAAAAAATGAATGCCGGTAAAATATATATTCTTGGGCTTTTGAAAGTGATGGATTTTGCCCTCCGTATAGCTTTTTCTCAATAGCAGTTTGAAGAGTTTCAACTTTAATACGTCTTCCACCTGGTCCATTGCCAGTTAATTCACCATCTATTTCTACTGCTCCAAAATCTAGTAGTGCTGCGGTTCCATCTGTGTATCCCCAAAAATTGATTGCATCTATAATCCAACTTGAATTTTCGCCAGAACAACTGGGTATACTACTATCACCAGCAGTGCTAAGAAAATAGTTCCCTAGCGGTTTATTGCGAGTAGCAAGTGCATCATCGAACCATAATCCTTTTTGGGCATCTGTTAGTTTAATACGGCTATTGCCAACAACGTCAAAGTTAGCAGCTCTGTATAGATTATTATTTCTAGCACAATAAGATAACATATTGTAATATAGCCATGATCTAGCGGCGTCTGTCGGGCCTAAACTTTTGCCACCAACAACTGGGTTTTTACCACTGGCTGTTGGAGCAGCAAATGAATTATGGGTTTGAGTAAATAGACCAAATACTATCAATGAAAGTGCAAAAACGATTATTACGGGTGTTGGTATGAATCGTCGAATTACGCTGATACTGAGTTTTTTATTATTCATATTTTTTATCTTTTTGGTTTTGATGCTGCATATGACTATATTTAACCATGAGGAACACAGTCGCACAAGAAGAAAATGGGTTAAGGTGGTATACTTCGCAATAAAGCTCGTCTGACATCGTCAAGGTTAACGTTGGCTGGACCATCCAGTGTAGCCCGTGCGTCTGCATAAGTTATCGCATGATGAACCCCTACAGCTTGTTGTAATGCTTCGTAGGATTGTCTAGCAATTTGCGTAGGTGTTTGACCTTGGTAAGTCGTAGGGTCCAGTCTAATTTCAGCCAGGCTTCTACCTCTAGGGTCAACAGCGAATTGTCCTAGTGCGGCGTCTCTATCGACAATACCAGCTGCTACAAGTTCTTGTTTAAATCTGACAGTTGCATCAGATGTATCGCCAGGTGGGATGACAGTATCGGCCACTTGTGCTAATTGTGCTCTACCCGGCCCTCCACTTGTTGCAAGGATTCTGGTTGCAGTACTAATTCCGACTGTGTCATTTGCGCCATGTGCAGTTGTGAATTCAGTGGCTGCTTCTGGGATAAGAGTGGTTGAACTGGATCTAGACCTAACAAGTGTTGTTCTTGCTGTTATATCCTCTTCATCTCGGCTACTAGTGGCGGATGTGGCTTTAGCTTGTTGGCGTTGTCGAGCGTTTAGACCACCTATACCAGCCGCTGC
>CAIMUU010000033.1 GCA_903844835.1 uncultured bacterium
ACCCTTCACACCAATAACGCCGCAACCTGTCTACCCCGACTTCTTGACATGGGCATTGAGCCTTTCCTAATCGCCAGCATTATTAGGGTGGTTGTTGGCCAACGCCTCGTTCGCGTACTCCGCCCAGAAACAAGAGTTGGATATACTCCAACCGAAGCCGAGAAGAAGCTAATTATTAGTATGTTTAATCTGCAACCAAACCAAAACTTTAGCTACATTCACGAACTTGAAAAACAAGCTGCCGCAGAGGGTGTTGGCGGAGATACGCCGCTCGGTACTGACGAAAACGGAATCTTAACCCTATGGCACAATAACAATGATGATAACGAAGAAGGTGCCCAAAACGGCTACAAGGGCCGAACTGGTATTTATGAAGTTCTCAACAATTCCCTGACAATTCAAAAACTCATTGTCACTAGCGCCACGACTAACCAAATTCAAAGCCAAGCTATCGACGAGGGTATGACTACAATGCAAACTGATGGATTAATTAAAGCACTTCGTGGCGTCACAACTGTCGACGAAGTGATTAGGGTAACCAAAGATTAATTATGCCACTATTTTCATACATCGCTCTCGACGACAAAGGCAACCCGATTAAAAAGACCATCGATCTACCAGACCGAGCTGCCGTTATCAGCAACCTAACCAAACAAGGTTTGCGCCCAGTCAGCATTAAAGAAACAAACGTAGAAGCTGCCAGTAGTACCTCAAGCCTCGATAATATATTTGGCAGTAAAAAAGTCAAAAGTGACCAATTAGTTATGTTTACAAGGCAACTTAGCGCCATGGTTGGAGCTGGTGTGCCACTCCTACGCGCCCTGTCGGCATTATCTGAACACGTAGCCGAAAGCCCAGTTCTTAAAAAAATCTTGGTAGAAGTCATTGCCGATGTTGAAGGCGGTATGACACTTGGCGATGCTTTTGCAAAATTCCCAAATACTTTTAATGACGTCTACGTCAACATGGTTAGGGCCGGTGAAGCTGCCGGTATTCTTGATGATATCTTAAAGCGCTTGGCGATACAGCAGGAAAAAAGCGCCACAATCAAAAAGAAAATTAAAAGCTCAATGTCTTACCCAGTTGTGCTATTAATAATAACCGTGCTAGCCTTCTTTGGATTAATGTTATTTGTCATTCCTGAAATTGGTAAAGTTTTGACCGACCTTGGTGGTGGCGATGCCAAACTACCAGGCCTAACACTCGCCATGTTGGCAATTAGTGGCTTCTTTATTAAATATTGGTATATTGTTCTACTCATCTCGGGTGGCTTGGTCTTTGGCATACTCACACTTATTAAGACCAAGAAGGGCAAACACCTATTCCATGGCTTGCTACTAAAACTACCAGTCATAAAAATAATAATTAAAAAAATTGCAATCGCTCACTTTGCCCGAACCTTCTCAGCCCTAATTGAGGCCGGTGTTGCAGTCCTAGAAGCTCTTAGAGTAACCTCTCGTGCCGTCGGAAACGTTATCTACGAAGATGCCCTAATGGAGGCCGAAGAGGCTGTCAAAAATGGCAAGTCATTATCTTCTGTTATTGCTACAAATCCGATGTTCCCACCGATAGTTTCTCAAATGTTACTAGTTGGCGAAGAAACTGGTCAAACTGACAAAGTACTTGTCAAAGTCGCAGACTTTTATGAAGAAGAGGTTGATATTGCCATTGGCGGAATCAGCACCTTAATCGAGCCAATCATGATTGTAGTAATGGGCGGAATGGTCGGTCTAATTGCCGCGAGCGTTATGCTACCAATTGCTGGCCTCGCTCAAAACATTAAATAGTCGATTTGGCGTCATGCTCATGCTATAATATTTCTAGCATTCACTAGTGGGCATCATGACAAAACTATTTTATAACGACAAGCAGATTGTAGGCCTCGATATCAGTAGTACTGGTATTAAAGTCATGGCTATAGACACCAAAAGGTGGCTTGTTCTTGGCTATGGATCAATGGATCTAGAGCCCATAAAAGTCAAGGAATCACTTGAAGGCGACAGTACTTATTTAGCCGATAATATCAAAACCCTTATCAAAGAAAGACTCGTTGGCTCTCTTCCAAGCAACCATGTCGCTATTGGTATACCGACGGCACGAAGTTATTCCAGAACATTTACTTTGCCTATTAGTGTTGAAAAGAATCTAAAAGATGCCGTCGAGCTAGAGGTAGACCAATATGTGCCAATTCCAGCCTCGACCCTAAACATCGACTACCAGATAATTGAACGAAACAAAAAAGAAATCATCGTACTTATGAGCGCAGTTGCCAAAACCGTCGCCGACAGATGTATTGCAGCTGCCGAGGGCGCAGGCCTAGTTGTCAGCATGATTGAGCCTGGCATCAGTGCTGTTGCCAGATTAATCAAAAATACCGAAGATGGCCACCTGCCTAGCGTCATTGTCGACATCGGCCCAGCCAGCACTGATATTGCAGTTATGGATGGTGGCGTAGTCCGAGTGACCGGCGGGATTACTATCGGTGGAAATACTTTTACGCTCGATATTGCCAAGAAGCTCGGTGTCACGCTGGAAAACGCTCACCAATTGAAAGTCCTAAATGGCCTTAACGCCGGCCCAAGACAAGATAAAATCAAAAAAGCGATTGATCCAAGTCTTAGCCAGATTATTGTCGAGACACGACGTGTTATGCGCTATTATGACGACCGTATATCTAATGGGCGCAAGCTCGAACAGTTATTAGTTGTCGGTAGCGGTAGCAATATGCCAGGAATTGGTGAATACTTTACAAATGAGCTAATCATGCCCGCCCGAGTTGCTAGCCCATGGCAGAAACTAAATTTTGGCAAACTACCCGAACCAGTTAGACAATTCCGTTCTAGGTTTATTACGGTCGCCGGTCTTTCATCTATTGCGCCAGGGAGTATCTGGAAATGATTAACCTATTACCTAACGAGACTAAACAATCAATTCGAGCCGCTCGGACTAATACACTGCTGGTGAAATATATTATTTTTATTGGATTTGCTACCGCTTTTTTGGCAATAGCATGCGTAGCCTCATATTTACTACTAAATAACAGTCGAATAGTAGCCGAAAAAGCCATTGACGGCTTTATATCAAAAAATAGCTCATATTCTCCAATATCAAGTAGGGCTGATAAACTACGAGCCGACCTAGTGACTGCCAAAAGCATACTCGACAGCCAAATATCATACAGCACAATCATTACTGGCATTGCGGCTTGTCTGCCTGTTGGTACAATCCTAGAATCACCCCTAGAGATTAGCGACGAGACAGTCGGTACACCGATGGAACTTACAGTGCATTCGGCGCTCGCAAGTGACGAAACTGTACTAAAGTCAAACTTCGATAAATCCTCACTGTTTTCAGGCTACAAACTTAGTACAATCACCAATAATCCTAGTGGATCAACTGAATACCCGATTATTATCAAATTCAGCATAACAATCAATAAGGCCTCTGCACGATGAAAAATCCTAAATCAAAAGCAAGAAACCTCCGCATAGTCTTATCGACATTTGTCTTTATTGCGATTGGACTATCTGCTCTAGGCTTCTATTTTGCCCAGGATTGGCTTGGGACCTATGCTAAATCTGTTGGCCAAACAATGGCAAAATCAACAATTAATGTCACTGGCGCTCAAGGCCTAGCTGAACTATTGCAAGCCCTTAATGACAAGCAATTAATTGTCACTAAACTTGATAGTTTTCTGTCTCCTGCCCAAAATTATCAAAGCCAAATCATTAATGACCTCAGTAAATATGCCGCTAATAGTGGGGTAACAATAACCGACTACAATGTGTCTAGTCCAAATACTGCCAGTACCGCTACATCTACAATCAGTGGCGTGGGCATTAGCTACGTCACGATAACGCTAAGCAGCCCTATGCAAATTACTAGTTTTATCAAATTTCTTAAATTGATCGAAACCAACTTACCAAAAATGCAGCTTTCGGGGATAAGTATCAGTGGCGAAACATCTAGCACTGCCGTAACTGTTAATACTCTAACCATTGGAGTCTACACAAAATAAAATTATGAAAGATAAAATATCTAAAAATCCATTCAAACCAATAACCGATTTTTTTGGAAGATTTAATGTTGTAATATTTATTGTCGTAGTTGTCGTAGGACTGTCTGGAGCAATCCTTATACTAAGTCAGATTCTCAACATCCCATACAGCGACGAAATTCTTAATTCTGGCAAAGCATCCACTACATTTGACGAATCAACAATACAAAGAGTCAATGCCCTGCAAACTAGCGATTCAAATACAGTTATCCCAACCGACACGGTTACCAGGATCAACCCCTTCTCGAATTAATTGGCGGTAGAGCCAAAAAAGCTTATACTAGTAATATGCTACTGCTTGGATCAAGACTAATTGGTACCCCTATTATGGGCCTTCAAACCGGCACGCGCCTAGCCGTAACAAAAAAACCAGTAATTGATCCGGCCAGTTTAAAAATAATTGCCTATGAAGTCGATGGACCGATGCTAGTTGAGCACCCTTCTTTTATTCGTCTTGCTGATGTGCGTGAGCTCAGCGATATCGGCATGATTATCGATAGCCACGATGAATTTATTGGGCTTGACGACGTAATTACGGTCAAAAAAATTCGAAATCTAGGCTTCGGCCTAATTGGGCTAAATGTCATCGATGAGGCCGGACGCAAGCTGGGAAAGGTTGCTGATTACAGCATTGATGCTAATAGTTTTATTATTCAACAGCTTAACGTAAAACAGGGGCTAATAAAAAGCCTGTCAAGTACAGAGCTACTAGTCCATCGCACGCAAATTGTTGAAATTAACGATTATGCGATTATCGTCAAAGCTGCTGCAAAAAAACTTGAGCCAATTACAGAAACTCAAAAACTAGCCTACATGAATCCCTTCCGCTCAACCTCAACCCCAGCCTAAGCTTAACTTGTAAATTAATAGCCTATCTCATGATTAGGTTAACTAATTCCCCAAAGCTACTTTGATATCATCATAGTCAAACCCAAGTCTCGCAAGATATGCCATAAATTTTTGATCATCTGGATAATGTGAGCGCTTTTTATTTATTATCTTCTGGAGCTCAGTCTCGTCACTGCGATTGGACTGCTCAAACTCGCTGACAATAATCGAGCTATCTACTCCTTTGGCCCGTAATTCGGCGACTAATTTGCGGTGGCTGACGCCTTTTGTGACCGACCGGTTCTCAACCCAATAGTGTGTAAATTTTACATCATCAATATAGGCTTTTTCAACTAACCTATCAAAAACTCGTGCCGTGACGGCAGTCGTTGCGCCCGACTTAAGTTCGCCCTTTTTGTCGCGGGACGGACGAGTTTTTCGATAAAGATAATCCTGGACCTCTCGCCCACTGCGCGGGCGCATCAGACAATATTCCAAAGCTCTTGAATAAACTTTGCCAAATTGACTTTCAGCCTCAAGCCTAGCTAATCCGGCTTCGTCATATTCACTGCCGACTTTTATGCCCAAGCCAATCAATTGGTAAGAGTCAAGACTAAGCCGATATTTCCCATCAATCGAGATATTAACTCGATTTGCATCACGGACCTGAGCAGAAATTGATGTAATTTTCATCGATTTATTGACGGCTATACTGCCTCTTCGGCAACCTTAGCGCGAATTTTGGCCTCAATCTCGTCCATTACTAACGGATTTTCTTTTAGATAATCCTTACTAGCTTCACGACCTTGGCCGATCTTGGCGTCACCATAATCAAACCAAGCACCAGATTTACCGACAATATTATGAAGTACGGCCAAATCAAGCACATCGCCAGACTTGCTTATGCCTTCACCATACATAATGTCAAACTCAGCAACCCTAAATGGTGGGGCAATCTTGTTCTTAACCACCTTCACTTTTGTTCGGCTACCGATAATTTCTTCGCCAGCCTTAATTTGACCTGTTCGGCGAATATCAATTCTAATCGACGCATAAAACTTAAGAGCATTACCGCCTGTTGTTGTCTCTGGATTCCCAAACATCACACCAATCTTCATACGAATCTGGTTGATAAAGACTACTGTCGTGCGGCTTTTATTTATAATACCGGCCAACTTTCGTAAAGCCTGGCTCATCAAACGAGCCTGCAGACCCATATGGCTATCGCCCATATCACCATCAATTTCAGCCTGGGGAACTAGCGCTGCCACAGAGTCAACTACAACCATATCAACCGCGTTAGACCTTACAAGCGTTTCAACAATGTCCAAAGCCTGTTCGCCATTATCTGGCTGAGACACCAATAGATTATCAGTATCAACCCCAAGCTTGCGTGCATAGGCTGGATCAAGTGCGTGCTCGGCATCAATAAATGCCGCCGTACCACCGTGTTTTTGAATTTCAGCAATTGCGTGCAAAGCCAAAGTCGTCTTGCCAGATGATTCTGGCCCATAAATTTCTAGAATTCGTCCTCTTGGATAACCGCCGCCCAGTGCTAAGTCTACCGATAGTGAACCACTGCTGATAAGCTCGACGTCGACAGTCTTGGTGTCGCCAAGTCTGCGAATCGCTCCATCCCCAAATTGTTTATTAATTTGCTCCTGCGCTAACCCCAAAGCCTTCAATTTTCCCTCTGACGCCGTAGGTTTTTCGCCCATTTCTGCCCGTTCTGCCTTTTTTGCTGCCATATACTCCCCCTCTATTATCTATCTATTATTATACGTTGCTAGTCAATAATATGCTATAACTTGAGCGACAAGATAAGGGGGAAAATTATACCATTATTAATAAATGTGACGAATTATATCTCGTGGTATAATTAATCTAATGATTAAACAATCAAACGGCTTTACGGTTATTGAGTTAATATTTATTGTCCTTGTAACTGGGCTAGCAAGTGTTCTGTTCTTTATCCAGAAGAACAATCTTCAAATTGTGGCTAATGACAATCTTAAAAAAACTGCCATTAATTCGATGTATTACAGTCTGGAAGAAGTTTTTTACCCTGCTAATAATTACTACCCACAAACGATTTCTAGCGATAATTTAAAATCAGTTGACCCATTATTGTTTACAGACCCGTCGGGAATTCTTATCGACACGGCAGGTAGTAGCTATTCCTACTCGCCAATAGATTGCACCGACAACCAGTGCAAAAGCTATACCCTAAAAGCCACGCTCAAAAACGAAGCTGACTATACCAAAACTAGTCGCAACAATTAATCGTTAATAATTGCTCGTCCATTTTTGAATGCCTCAACAGCATTGTTCAATGTGGCAATTACATTTTTGGGATTTGTTACGTACGAAAATCGATAGGTTGTTTCTTCGCCCTCGGTACTCAATCTAATTGAGCCATAGTTGAAAACCTGCTGGATTATACCTAATTGCGTATAGCTGGCATCTTCGATATTAATTAGACTCACTGTTTGCTCATGCTTTGCAAAAAGGCTTACCTGAATCTCTTGGATGACACTTTCATTTGTTAGGTAAAATCTATTCCTAGTATAAACATAATATATTACAAACATCCCCAACATAATTAGAGCGATAAATAATAAGGCTGGATACTTAATTGTATTGGCATCAATCGGCACCCCGGTCATCTTAAAAGACTCCAAAAATGGGTCCAAATTTGATACCAAGACCAGCACAAGAACTATTATAAAAACACCAAAAAATAACGGAGCAATTAGCCCAATCAAATTTCGACGGATACAACTAATCACATATTCACCCTCGCTTAAATTTAGGCCAGGGAAAGTCTTTTTTGATTGCTCATGCTTCAACATCGTAGCATCACTAATAACGGGCCTAACCGGATCAATTGGCCGAGAAAAATGTACTGTTTGGTTTACGGTACCGGTCTGAGGTTTATCGGATACAGGATGAGCATATAAAGGTTTTCCGTCGACATCATAAGCAACGGGCTTGTCATAATCTTCCAATGATATTTTCTTATTTTTCATAAATATATTATACCAACCTTTTTGTAATTAGTCTTAGTTAAGTACTTTTCCAACATGTTTATAGGCTTTGGCCGTCACTCTTCGCCCGCGCGGTGTACGCTCAATAAAACCAATCTGCAACAAATATGGCTCATAAAAGTCCTCAATCGTTGTAGCTTCATCGCCTGTTAAGGCCGAAATAGTGTTTAGCCCAACTGGATTATTACCGTAGTTGTCAATAATTCGATTCAATAAATTGCGATCACCCGGGTCTAGGCCCAATTCATCAATTTCAAGTAAATCTAGTGCAGCCCTAGTGGTGGCCTCGTCAATAATCCCATCGCCATTAACATCGGCATAGTCACGAACTCGTTTAAGTAATCTGTTGGCAATTCGGGGCGTTAGGCGAGCCCTTGTCGATAAAATTTCAGCCGCCCCAGCATCAATCTTGCTGTTAAGAATATTTGAAGCTCGCTTAATAATTCGCTCAATCTCATTTGGAGTGTAAAACTCTAAGCGATGGATAATACCAAATCGGTCTCGTAGTGGCGCGGTTAATGCGCCCGTTCGAGTCGTCGCGCCAATCACTGTAAATTTTGGCAAATCAAGCCGGACACTCCGGGCAGCCGGACCTTTGCCAATCATAATATCCAATTTAAAATCTTCCATCGCACTATACAAAACTTCTTCAACCGCCCTACCTAGGCGATGGATTTCATCAATAAACAGGATGTCGCCATCAGCCAGATTCGTTAGAATGCTCGCTAGATCACCCGCTCGCTCAATCGCTGAGCCAGCCGTAACTCGAATATTAGTGCCCATTTCGTTAGCAATAACCGTTGCCATAGTAGTTTTGCCTAATCCTGGTGGGCCATACAACAACACGTGGTCAATTGGCTCGCCACGCTTTTTAGCGGCATTAATTGCCAATTTTAGATTGTTTTTTAGCCTATCTTGTCCAATATATTCATCAAAGTTTTGCGGTCGCAAACTAATCTCAATCTTTTTTTCCTCTGGATTATCGTGAGTACTGGAGTCAACTATTCGTTCAATCGCCATTACTTACTCCCCCTTAGGGCTTGCGTGACACGCGCGGCAGTCGAAAGCTCAGTCGAGATGCCCTCAAGCGCTCGCGTGGCATCACTCAAGTTGTAACCAAGCGCCATAAGTGCCTCGAGTGCCTCATCATTAACGGCGATTACGCGCGACAACCCCATTCCGTCAATATCAGTCCTGGTGGCATGCCCAACTTTATCAGATAAATCAACAATTACACGTTCGGCAGTCTTTTTGCCAACACCACTGGCCTTGGTGATAAAAGCTGCATCGCTACTGGCAATGGCGCTACGCACAATCTCAGTTTCGCCTAGCGATAAAATCGCGAGTGCCGCCTTTGGTCCAACACCCTGGACGGTGATTAGTAATTCAAATAATTTTTTGGCAACTAAGCTCGTAAAGCCAAATAGTTCTTGGCTCTGTTCGCGAATGTGATGATAAGTGTAGAATTTGATTTTTGAATCTAGTAAGGTCGCGTCAAAATCACCAGCCGCCAATTGGACTTCGTAACCCACGCCACTTACATCGACAATAACTGCCGATCCAAACTTTTCTACCACAATCCCCGAAACATGCGCTATCATTGTTTCATTATAGCAGGGGTCATCAGATAATGGGTAATTGCCGCTGCTAAAGCGTCGGCACAGTCGTCCGGCTTGGGGGTTTCAGACAAACCAAGCTGGATTCGCACCATTTCTTGGACCTGTTTTTTATCGGCTTTGCCATAGCCTGTGACGGTCTGTTTAATCTGGAGGGGGGTGTATTCGGCAATTGGCAACCCGCCCTTTCGACCAGCCAACATTGCGACACCCCTGGCGTGCGAAACGCTCATAGCGGTTGTCACGTTTTGCGAGAAAAAAAGCTTTTCAATAGACATCGCATCGGGCTTGGTATCAGCAATAATCTGGGTTAAACTATCATAAATATCTTCCAAACGAACATCAAGTGGTGTATGCGCCACGGTTGTCACCACACCAGCATCAATTAATTTCATTTTGCCATTTATAACATCAATAACCCCAAACCCCAAAATACCCGTGCCAGGATCAATCCCAATAATTCTCATAACATTAGTATACCCTAACCTTTAGTCTCGAAAGGAGAAAAAATAATAACCTATATTTTGCGGGTCCTGTCGTCCGGTCCGCCCCTAGTTTTAAAAAACTGATTACAGTTTTATTGAAAACTGGGTGCTGCCCCGCCGAACGCCACCCGTAGTTTATTATTTAAAACCAAATTAGTAATTAATCTGTGCATTTCAAAGGTTCGACCTTAAAAATCAAGTAATTTACTGATAATAGTAGAGGCTTAGCCTGTGTCATTCTGCTCATTACCAACACATCTGCAGCCCAAGTTCGACAAGGCGCCGGGGCCCTTGTTCGAACCTGGAGCGAAGCCGTGTTGATAATGAGTAGGATGGCAGAGGCTCAAGATTATGCAGGGCCAAAACCAGGGGCGGACCGGACGACAGGACCCGCACGATATTAGAAGTTATTTATTGTGCTGCAACAATAGTCTGATCTTATGGATTAGCCTCCCTATTTCTATTCGCCATTCCCAAAAACCATAAACAATCGCAACAAAACCAACTCCGCCAAGCGACCACCAAAGTATATTATTGTCAGTTGCTTGGCTAGTTGGCTCAGGCGCATAATCGGCCTTAGGCATGGCACTTACGATATTACGACAACGATTTGTTTCGGGATTTCGCTCTTGGCCTTCGTCACAAGGCACTAAGTCGCTATCACCAAGAACAGCCGCAGAAATTGAACGGCAGCGATTAGTCTCTTCACTGCGATATTCACCATCCTTGCACGGCGCTAGAACTGCATCAGACGCCACAATGAGTCGACAACGGTTAGTTTCCAGACTGCGATATTGGTTAGCCGCACAAGGCTTTAAATCACTTACAGCAACAATTCTAACAACATCAGTTACAGGCATTGGTTCAGGTTCAATTAGTGATAATAAATTTACGCTACCTGGAGTTGGTCGATTAGTATATTGCCAAACCTCATCAATTAAGGCCCACGACATACCTTCTTTGGGGCTATCATAAGCCAAAGTTTCATCGATAATAATGTCGTCAATAGTACTTAATCTGACGCTACTCTCGGTGTTTACAAGTGTGAATTTGATATCATTATTTGAAAACACCATATACTGACCTGACCCAACATGCGAATCAACTGGAAACTTATAATGTGATCCAAAACCCATCCCCACATAAATTACATAGTTAGCTAAATCGACATCAACATCATTCGGATTATAAATTTCAATAAATTCGCTATCAATATCGCTACTTATTGCGTTGGGCAATAATTCGCTCAACCTTAACGGCAGTAAATTAAGTTTACAATTATTGTCTTCTGATTTTATAAAGCCATCAGGAATATTTGACTGAACACCTATCAAATTTGAACATTCGTCATGGTCTATGCAATCACCATTTGCGTCTAATTCTTTACCTGCAGGAATCGCAGTTTGTAAACCCAAAATATTTATACAAACATCTGGGACACAATCGCCCATCTCATCTAGTTCAAAACCGGGTTGAATCACAGTCTGCATACCATCAATATTTGGACAAATATCTACTTGCGACGGCAAGCAAATACCATTTTCATATATAGAATTACCGTCGGGCACAATTAACTGAAACCCATCAATATTTGAACAAACATCAGCAATAACCCATTCTTCCAGGCCATTATCTGGAACTATGAGTGTATTTATTTTTTCAAAATCATCAGGGGCATCTGTTTCAATTAATTTGTCGGTGAATATGGCATCCGCTTGGCGTTGTAGCAACGATCCACCAGTCAGGCTTGTTGCCCAACTAATGCCATCAATAACTAATCCGTTTGGATCGATTAATGTTATATTGTCACTGCCAGCTACAATACTGCCATAACTGCCAATTTTTAAATACATAACGTCTGGCACATAGTTGTTTTGC
>CAIMUU010000034.1 GCA_903844835.1 uncultured bacterium
CACCGACTACTTCGGCAAGCTTTTTCACCCCAAAAGCCTTATCTATGCCAAGTTTTGTAACATCTATTGACGTAGACCCGCCCGTGCGCACCTCAAAATTAGGTATCTTGGCGGCCACTACATCACGTAAAGCGTTTTTCTTGGCACAATTCGGGTCCCAGGCCTCTTTTGCAGCCACCGGGGCTTCTTGACCAAGTGCCGAGAAAGTAATTTGGCTACCACGATCTTCTATTAAATTTCCCCAAGGCTTTGGCTCTCGCAGGCTCAACTCATCAATACCCTGCTCAAGAGCCTTAATAATCTGCTTTTTTTCAAGATTACTAAAATCTTCGGCATAATTCATTTGCCAATTATCATCGCCAACATTATAAGTAAAATACCGTGTGCCACATGTGGGCATTATATGAAGTTTCTCAAGCTTTTTTGGATTAGCATGAAGGTTTGCCAATAGCTGCTGCTCGAATTGCTCAAACTTGCCGCCAGAAATAACACAAACCTGGTAGCTCTCCAATAACTCAACTAACAATTCAGCCATCTTGTCAGTTACGGCAGATTTACTTTGGGCGAGTGTGCCGTCTAAGTCAAAAATAATAATCTTCTTTTTCATGACTTCAACTAAGCCTGTATTTTCTTGGCGATATCACCAACTAAATGGCTAGAATCTTTGCGAGAAATAAGTATGCCATCAGGAGTATTGACAACTATGACATTGTCCAGGCCAATAACGGCTATTGGCTTTTCTTCATTATTACTAATGTATGAATTTTTAACATCGATTAAGTAAATATCATTACCCCTTATGTGGTTTCCTATTGCATCTTGGGGCATTGCATCATGAAGGTCTTTAAATGAACCGATATCCATCCAGTCAAAACTAGCAGATACGACTGCCAGACTCTTAGCCTTTTCAATTAATGCGATATCGATAACCTGATTATCTAATGCCAAATAGGCTTCGTTATAATCTGCTGAACCAACTACCGGTATTGCCGCCAGACTATCAAAATCTTTTTGCAAATTTGCAGCACTGCGTTTAATCTCAGCCATAAATGTATTGACGGACCCAACAAAATAGCCGCAATTCCATAGATATTTTCCAGATTCAACATATTTTTGTGCCGTATCATAATCTGGCTTTTCCTTAAATGATTTTACTCTGTGAGCATAGCCGTTGTCTTTCAGTATATTAGCCCGCTCAATATAGCCGAACCCAGTCGAAGGAAATGTAGGTTCAATCCCAATTAAGACAATTTCATTATTTTTTCTAGACACCTCGTCTGCAACCAAAAAAGAGTCGACAAACCCATCAATATTTCTAATGTGATGGTCTGAATGGATAAAGGCAACTGGCTCTGCCTTGTCGTGCTTACGTGAAATAGCATCCAGTGCAAATATTATGCAATGCGCTGTACCACGCCTGCCTGGCTCTATTAAGAAGGCATCGTCAGGCAATTCTGGTAATTGCTTACGAAGCTGGTCAGAATGGCTAGCCTCAGTTACGACATATGTCTTATTACCGATTCTAGCTGCACGGTCATAGGCAGTTTGCAATAAACTACGGTCGCCAGTTAGCTTTAGTAAGTGTTTTGGATGCTCTGGTGTTGATAGTGGCCATAAGCGAGTACCTGACCCGCCAGCTATAATTACTGTAATCATAATTCTTCCTTTTTATGAAAAAGTTTAATACTATACTTATTATATCATCCTGGCCAATCTAAATGACAAGAAAAAATTTAGTGAAGTTGAATGTGAGTCGTAAAAACCATCGCTCCGTCACCTAGAGCACCCCAACCTAGTCAGTACCATTCCGCGCGAAAAAGTGTTATCAAGGACTATAGATGACGTTGCACTAAATCTCAAGCTTTTATAATTTCCGTCCAATAATATTTCAGATCCCAATACTCCGTCAATTTTTGGCCTAAGTACATCAGTATCCGTAGACAACGCCATTTTGATGTCAAAGCATATATCTTGTGGGCCACTTAACTCATCGCCCTTCAGTGACCGAATATTTAAAATGCTACCCGTTGAAGCAAGATACTGCCAACTAACCGCGGAATTAATATATGTCATGTTTCTAAAAAAACCACTACCTATCGAAATAATATGCTGTATTGGCTCAACATCTTTCAAGCTAATTATATTAGTTTCGTCATTTGTGACAATTGGCGAAAAACCAGCAACAGTAAAACCGTTAGGCAAAGCAGAGTATATAATTCTTATATTGGGTATTTTTTCTAAATCAAGCTTGCTAACTCCGTGGACGACCACTGCATCCACCCCCATCCCCTTTAATATCGGTATGGTTTGGGGGTCTAGTAAATTCTTAAGTCCAGTCTTCATACTCTCCTGCTCGCTATACGCAATTACCCCATTGAATAACTTCTTCTTGTGAGTCACTTGCATACTGAGATAATATGCCATTGAATTACCCTCACCGCCACTTCTCTCTAGAGGATATTCAGCTATCGTATTAATGTCGGTCTGATTTTTTAGCCATTGATATTGAGTCGGGACACTTGACTCATAACTAAATGTACCAAAATTATTCCCACCAAAAGGTGGTGTTGATGTTTGATACTCTATTAAAACGCCAGAAAATAATAATAGAAAAATAACTGCCGTCAACCATTTACGCCTATTAAGCCCAAGATGCCCATAAAAATAAGCAATAATAATAGCCGATAAAGAAATCGTGGCAATATTAACGATAACAAATATTCTACATATCGTTCTCCACGTAGAGGTAAAATGTAGCAAGACATATGAGGGGGTTGGGATTAATCCAAAAAGCTTTACTGGCGGATAGGCCACTATTAATGCGAATAACAATATCGCGATTAGGCCATATATTAATATTTTTGGCTCGAAATGTAAGTACTCGCCTAATTTTAAACGCCTCTTATTTATTTTTTCCCAGAGCAAGACTGCCCCGCCCAAAAAAACTATAGACGACAATACCA
>CAIMUU010000035.1 GCA_903844835.1 uncultured bacterium
AAAAAAGCGGTTAGTAAGACCTTTCGACAAATTAACGATCAATATTTTTTTGTTGTCCATTATATCCCGAATACTAAAACCACTTTTTGTTTGGCCCAAAATGTTTCGCATCATCTCATTAGATAAAAAGGCACCAAATTTACTAACAAACCAACCCAAAACCTCAGACTTATTAGCTTCGCTAGTCTGAGCCATCTCTTTATTCCAGAAATCCAAAACCGTCCTATCGGTAACATATTTTAGTTTTTCGTCCGTAAATGACTGATCATTGAACACTTGTGGGATGTCAATAAACGTAGACCCAGCTGGGTCACTCATAATTGTTAATGATGCGTTACGGAACCAGTGTTCGTAGCGTGGTCCAATAATACCCGTATGGCCCGGATCATAAAGACGATAAAGCATCGCTATAGCCTCTTGAATCAAGAAGTCACGTTGGTCCTGAGTTTCGAACTCAAACAAATTCAGACCTACGGGGTTTTCCATATCACCTGGATTGAAATATATTACATCCTCGACTCGTTCTTTTGGGACCATGCCCATAATTTTTTCTGCTGAGTCGCCATGCGGATCAATAAATGCAAACCCCCGACCGTCCATCATATCTTGATAGGCTAAGTTTTCTAAAAGGCTTGACTTGCCCGTACCAGTTTGCCCGATAAAATAAGTATGTCTACGACGATCGTTTGTATCAAGTCTAATTTCTTTTCTTACACCACGAAACTCGTTGTAGCCTAACAAAAAACCCTCAGACAGGACTTGTACGGGACCGTCCACCTGTTTGGCGGCCTGGCGTTGGACTTGAGATGTTGGTGTGTTATTTTGGTTTGGCAGATGGAAGATAGAAGCTAATTCTGCACTATTTAAAACATTCTGGTTAACTGTTTGCGGGAAAAATCTAAAAATATATGCCGTTACCAACTCCTCAATGTCCTTTGATGGGCTAAATTTGAACCCATAATTAGTAGTTGAATCAAATAATGAGAAGGCGGCAATGATCTTTTGTAATAATGCTTGCGACTTTGCAGCCGTACCAGATGATACAACAACACGTATTAGCGCCTCATATCCAGGATGCCGAGTTTTTTCTTCTATAGCCTCCACCAACCCCTGCTCTAACGATGAGAGCTGTTTGTCTTCTGGTTTTGTTTCTTTTGATTCTGGCGGCTTCCATAATGCCTCCATCAGATTCTTTGGGCTAAATAGACCTGCTAGGCCAGATTTTTTTGCACCCTTATCTTTTTTGATCTTATTAGCGTAATATATTGAATTCTTTACCCAACTTTCTGTAGCCGGCCTGAACATTAGTTGGATTACTGCCCCGTCATCCCTTGACGCAGAAGAGAGTGCATTAAGCAGTGCCATAGAAGCATCCCGCTTCGACTCTTGATAGGTTGCGATTGGGTACACGTAGCTCTTTTTTAGAGTAAATTCTCCACCAACAGTACCGCTTATTTTCCCAGCTTCATTAAAAATATTCTTCTCGTCTACCTCTTCTAGCCTTGCTGAAGGGTAAGCAGCGACAACTGCCTGCCGCACAACATCAACTAACACAATCGGGACAACGGCATAATAATGCACCAAGCCTTCATGCGCTACGATCTCAAACGACAAATGCCTTTGCCCGTATATTTTTGTCTTAAAGCCCTTAGTGGCGGTGCTAGATATAATGTCATACATTACTTGGGTTTGAGACAAAATTTCTTCCGTAACATCACGTTCATCCCTCCCATTGCCCTCTAGGTCGTCACTGGATGGTGGTATGTGGATATACAAAGAAACCATCTTTAGGCCTCGCTCATAATTTTTAGCTTCCCTAACTACATGACGATACTGCGAAAAAGCATACCAACCCAATAGAATAACGACAACCAAGACAATAACCACAGTGACAATAATATTAAGCATGATAAATAATAAGTAAGGCCTATTTAGCCTCGCTCACCTTCCTCCCGTAGCGCTTCTCAACATAGTCAATTTGCAATTTATTAACCTCTTCTTCGCGCAGATGTGGATTATCTTGGGTTTCATAAATAATCTTTTTGGCTTTTTTTACCCATTCCATCTCAATTAGGTCGTCGTCGCCAGCAATAGCTGGGTTATCATTTGTCGTTGCAATAATTACAGCACTGCCATCCTCGACAACAGGGGCCGGCAAAGACGTTGACAGTATCATCTCCTGAGCAGCCGAAACTCCCCGATCGGCATTCTTCTTAGCCTCAACAGCATCTGGACCATTAATCTCACCCGAAGATAGATCTGGCATGCGCTCCTTAATACTTTCAAAAACAACAGGAGCCTGTTCTACCCGCGCCCCCTGTATTGGAATTTCTTGCTTCATATCTGTAATTATAGCATGGTTGCATCCTACTTATGTCAATAAAATCATACAATTCTTTTTGATATATATAGGCATCCAATCGCGATAAAAATAGCAATTAATAAATAGCCATACAGCCCTGCTGCGCCAACAGACTTTAGCCCGATTAGCATAACTGGGGCAGCAGATAGAATTGAGGCAAAAAAATACGATCGCCTCATACTCAGGACCTTAGCCGGTCTCCCCGGGGCAATAAGTGTAGAGATTTGCAATATCAATCGGCTCGCCCAATACAAAAAAAATGTCATCAACCCAAATGATGACAAGTATACAAATATAAAAATCACTAAAATCCCAAAAGGCCCAGCAGATGCGGGCGTAAAAATGTTTAATAATGCGAACAGCGAGCAGAGACTCACTAATGTTATGGATGATATAAATATCTTAAGCATTAACAACAAGTATACCACCCAAAATGAAGAGTTGAAACTAGCCTGAGCGACAGATCTATTCGTCCGAGTTGCAGCAAACGCTACATATAAAAAAATTGAGCGTGTGAACTACGGACAACCTACCGCTGCAGGCTGTTTGTACTGACCGCTCCGAGAAATCTCGGGGCAAATGTACTTGTACATTTTCCACACTATGCCCATAAATGAACACCAGTACTCATGTACACGCTACGCCATTTGACGAAGCATCGATGACGCCAGAGTCATAGCGCAAAGGTGCGTGCCTCGCAAATACGAGTCATTTTGAGCGCTAGTGTCGTCATCGAATATCCGTCAAATTACGATCAGATAAAGACTAAATTGTAAATTATATTCAAGCTTTTTATATTTTTGTTTTATTGTAAGCCTGTAAATACACTAGCATAATCATTATCACAGGTCAACTATTGTTGTTGTATTTGTTGCAATGATGATAAATATTATACATATTTATAGATTATTCCCCATATTTCACCAACTTACGTATCATTGTATGTTTTACTACGGG
>CAIMUU010000036.1 GCA_903844835.1 uncultured bacterium
CTCAGCTTGCCAGCTGGAGTTGACGCCGAAATCCGCATGTAATTGACTCGTAGAATTTAAATAGCCCCTGGTTAGGGGCTATTTAATTATTGGAGGTAAATATTATAAGTTAGATTGTGGCTACAATACTGTCTAGAATACGGTTTGTATCTAGTTGAATACTGAGTACCCATAGGGATAAACAAAATATGCAGGCAATCATAACAAACCAATAAAAAGTCTGTTCTGTGACTTTAAATGTCATAAACGGAGTTGGCTCCATATATAACTTAAAAGATTCAACTCTGCTGACCCTGCGTGGTGCTTTTGAGGATTTAGATGATTTCTTTCGTTTTGCCATTACTAGCTCCTTTATCGATGTTATATATCAACAGTATGCTATATATAATAAATAAACACAAGTATTATGCTTTTTATACTGGCATACGGCAATTTGCTATACTCAGAGTAGATGAAGATTATAAAACGAAAAAAATTGAAATTTAAGCTAGCACTTATAATCGTAATTATTATTAGCTTAGCTGTGATCGGCTTGTGGTGGTATTTGGCAAAACCAGGCTCCACGAAAGTGACATCAGATCCCGAGCAATCCAGTAGCGATACTCAACCCTCGACTACAGTTATCGCAACTGAAGACCCGGTTTTACACATGGCTGCAATGGGTGATATGCTTGCTCACGACACAATTATTGCTAATGCAACAACCGAGACAAGTTACAATTTTGCACATTATTTCCAGAATATTCGTTCGTCTTATGGTATGGCTGATGCCGTGATATGCAACCAAGAAGGCCCCAGCTCGGGTGATAGTTTTGGGATTAGTGGCTATCCTTCATTTAATGCGCCCATCGAATTTGCTGCCGGTCTTCAATCTGGCGCTGGCTGTAACTTAATTAACCTTGCCAATAATCATATGGGCGATAAGGGAGTAGCTGCTACTAACGCCACGATTAACGTATGGGATAATTTGAAACCTTTGGCACGTGCTGGCGCAAATAAGTCGGACTTCGACCAAAACGAGGTTAGCTACGCTACCGTAAAAGGGATAAAGATGGCCTTTTTGGCATTTACTGATTTTAATAACAATAGTTCTACGCCAGCATATAGCGTAAATAATTATCATGATGAGAGTCTGGTTAGAAGTTTGGTCACGCAAGCAAGATTGAATGCTGATGTCGTGATTGTCTCTATGCACTGGGGTGTTGAAGATTCGAATACTGTAAGTTCAGACCAGAAAAATCAAGCCAATCTGCTTAGTTCGCTTGGCGCCGATGTGATAATTGGTACTGGCCCACACGTTTTACAAAAAGTTGACACCATTAATCGAGACGATGGTGGCAAAACGATTGTTTGGTATTCACTAGGGAATATGTTGTCATCTCAGTTTTATACAAAAGAATTAATTGGTGGCATAGCCCAGTTTGATATTGAAAAGTCAGGTAGTAATACGGTCTCAGTCAGTAATCTGACGTTTACGCCTACTTATATGCATTATGAATGGACCGCCGCCGAGCAAGCTAATAATGATTTGCTAGCGCGTAAAAACGCCATGATATACCTACTTGATTTAGCAGAGGACCCATTGTCCAGATCATTACTAGATACGACAGTCGAAGTCCAAAAGCAATATGTAATAGACACACTTGGCCCAAGCGTAACTGTTAAATAGCGCCGTTTTTGCGAAGCGTATCATTAGCGGCTTGAAGATAAGGGAAGGCTTCGTCAAGTGTCAAGCCACTTTCGTGAAGGGCAGTTGCAAGGTCAATGCCAACGTATCTAAAATGCCAAGGCTCATAGTTATAGCCGGTTATAGATTCTTTACCGCTAGGATATCGAAGTATAAAGCCAAATCTGTAAGAGTTGTTAGCTAGCCATATTCCATCACCAGTAGTTGCAAAACATGTATCGATATAACATTCTCGCGATAGGGTGCTAATATCAGCCGCAAGACCAGTTTGGTGTTCACTTTGGCCTGGGATAGCGATTGATAAATTGGCGGCAGCGGCGCCTATTAGGTTCGATAGGCTATTGTAATAGATAGACTGCTGATTAGCGGAACGATAACCGCTACCGATTAATAGGTGATAGCCGTCGGCGAGTGCAGCGGCAAACATTTCTATCATTGGCGCTTCAATATCTGAACGAAGAGATCTTTCGGCGTTACTTTTGTCTGTTCGAGTTGCAACATCGGGAATATTTATCGGCGCTGGGACATAATCAACCGAGATTGGGTTAGTCTTGTTGACGACATGCCAGATACTTTCTGTTAAAGAATAGTCTTCAACGATTGCTCGAATCTGATTTGCTCCAGGCAAGTCAATGTAAACAGGTTGTTTTCTGCGGATTTCTTTAATAGCGCCTGCTGATTTGATCGCGTTTTCTTTGGTAATTTCGGACTGAACTTGGTTTTTGATTAGTAATTCCATGTCGACGTAAGATC
>CAIMUU010000037.1 GCA_903844835.1 uncultured bacterium
ATGTATATCAATGAAACCATATCTTGTCAACTGTATTGACATTTTTCCACAGAAATTTATGAGATGGAGCCTAAAACGTTGTAATTATTATCAAAACAATAACACCGCCTCGTAATGAAGCGGTGTTATAGGTGTTTTCAAGATGGTCGAATATTATTAACGGTTAGCTAAATTATAGAAGTTCGACAGTTGCACCTGCTTCTTCAAGCAGTTTCTTTGCGGCTTCGGCTTCTTGCTTTGTAGCTTTTTCTTTAACTTTTGATGGTGCAGCGTCGACGATAGCTTTAGCTTCGCCTAGACCTAGACCTGTAATTTCTTTAACAGCCTTGATGACTGCAACTTTCTGAACACCAGCTTCTTTTAGTTGAACTGTAAATTCAGATTTTGCGTCTTCGGCTGGAGCAGCTTCGCCTGCAGCAGCTGGTGCAGCAACGGCAGCTGCAGGTGCAGCAGCGCTTACGCCCCATTCAGCTTCTAGGTGTTTAACTACTTGGCTCAACTCGAGAGCTGAGAGTTTGTTGAGTTCATCAACAATTTTTGCTTGTGCAGCAGATAGCTTGATTTCTTTATCAGCCATAATGTGTAATCTCCTTTGGTAGATTATAGGTTTTGGATTTTAGATTTTGGTATAGGTTAAGGAATTGGGCTTAATTGCTCTTCTTCTATGATCTATAATCTAAAATCGTACTTCTTCTTGATATATAAATGGTTACAAAACTCGAATTAGATCTTACTTGCATGTTGCGAAACAACTTGCGTGAAACCACGTTGTGCGCCATTGGCGACAGCGAGGAAACTCGTAAGAGGTGCAGCGATAACGCTGACCAATTGACCGCGGAGTTGATCCTTGGTTGGTAGTTCAGCAAGAGCAGTGACCGTAAGCGTATCAAGTGATGCGCCTGAACCGTCAAAGCCAGCAACCAGTTTTAATTCTGGATGGCTTTTGGCGAACTTGGCTAAAACTTGAGCTGGCATAACTTCATCTTCGCTAGAAAAAGCGTAGATTAATTGACCAGTAAGTAGGCTTGTGTCGGCGCTCTTAAATTTATCGTTTTCGGATAAAGCAACTCTGACTAGACGGTTTTTAGCCACCTTAATCGTAACGTTACAAATCCTTGCAGCAGCACGTAATTCTTGTAGATTAGCTACGCTTAGCCCAGTATAAGTTGCCCCAACTGTGCCTTTTGCGCTAGCAAATAATTCAGCTAATTTTGCAACCAAAGTGTTCTTTTTAGTCCGTGTAACGGCCATAAAAATCCTTTCTTAGTGGTTGTATTTATTCGACCAAATTGTCAACGTTCTAGACAGTTGCGAGGCCAAATAAAAAGTCTTTGGAACTCGCACTGCCAAAGACTAATATCGAAAAATGTATATTTTACATGATCCTCGGTAGCGAATTAAGTTGTTCGACTATGCTCACAACAGCTACTGTCTTTGGTAATGTCTACTAGAATTGTAGCAATATGGTGCTATATTGTCAACAAATTTTAAGATATGGAATTGCCAATGCTTACTTATGTAATCTGTTAGACATGATGCCAATAACTTGTTATACTAACAAACAAGAACAATTACAGACAATATGTAGTGGTATCTTGAAAATTTGGAGAGGAGTTGATTGAGTTGGATATTAAATTATTGGCATCAACACAGCCGGGAAAATTTCTGAATATCCCAGAGGCAATCGAGTTCAGTGGGCGTATGGCGGGTATCTGCTATATGCCTGACAGTTACGAGGCAATTCAGGATGAACCTGAAGATAAGACCACCAAACGTGCCAATATGGTGCTAAGGAGCGGTCATCATTCTGTTTTTGACCATGTATCGTACAACCTGTTGCTCGAGAATGTGCCCAAGATGTTAGTAATGGTACTTAACAATGAAAAGGCGTATACGACGTCCGAGAAGTCGGCCCGTTATACCCAGATGGAACCAAGCGAACGTGAACGCAAGCTCTATGACAAGTGGTTGAAAATTTTTACCAAGCGGATTATGAAGGTTTACCCCGATACTCTGCCAGAAAAGGCCAAAAAGCTTGCTCAAGAGAACGCGCGCTATTTAATTAGCGTATTCACGCCGACTACCCTGGCCTACACAGCTTCATTGCGCCAATGGAACTATATAATCTATGAGTTCAAGAAGTTCATTGTCGGTCACAACATGGGCAAGACGCAACTTGAGCAAGAATTTTTTCAAAAGCTCAAAGATTATATGGGCGAGTTTTTGAAGCTTGTGGAGTTTTTGTATGTTCCGATGTTGGATAATGAGGCAAAGGACGGTTCGTTATCTATGTTTGATACGCGCAGTAGCTATCGTAGTGACCATTTTGAGGAAACTTACTGCACAAGCTATGTTGGCAGTTTTGCTCAATTGGCACAGGCACAGCGTCATCGCACTATAGATTACAAGATGTCATTTCTGACTGGTGGCAGTGTGCAATGCTACTTGCCACCGATACTGACACAAGCATCGAGGGTAAAATATGAAAAAAAGCAAATTTTTGCTAATTTGGCCATTGAATGGTACAAGGATTTTTCCTCGTTGTCTGATGTCTTTCCGCAGGGGATGCTTGTAAAGATTTGCGAGCGAGGCACATACGAGGATTTTATCCTCAAAACGAAAGAGCGTCTTTGTTCAAATGCCCAGCTGGAGATATCTCGACAGACTTGGGCAACATTCGAGGAGTATCTTGACTGTCTTGGTGATACCGATAGTGATGAGCTTCGGGCTATCTTCCTGAGCCGTGATTGTGGTGCTCGTTGTGGCGCCGGCTACAAGTGCATTAGCCCATGTAAATGGGGCAAAAAACAGCAGGACCGGCTTATCTGACTCTCGCCTTCTTCAAATTTAAACGTCCACGTAATGTGGGCGTTTAAAATTTCAAAAAATATCAAATATTAGGAACAATGTGTTCCCAAATATCTTCTGATACTTTCTCAACTGTTTGGTTGGCTGAGATCGTTGGTAGATTATGGCTTTTTGCTATATCAATGTAGCCCTGCTCGACTCTTTCTTGAAAATCGTCAGTTCTAGACTCAAATGTGTCGGGATTTTGGAGTTTGCCTCGGTTGCTAATTCGTTTTGCTCGTTCGTCTTTATCATCTAAATCAAGAATAAATGCATAATCAGGTTTCATATAGCGCTCATCTGTCGACATTCGAGTAATAGATTCGATAGTGGATAAGTCAATACCGGAGCCATAACCCTGGTAAGCCAGAGTTGAAAAATAATTTCTAGCAGCTACGACCCAGACTCCTTTGCTGAGGGCTGGTAGTGCTAAATTTTCCCAAATATCACATCTAGCAGCCGTAAAAAGTAAAACATCGGTCATCGGGACGCGTGGCAGTGTGCCATTCTTTAATATTGTTCTAATTGAGTCAGCGATTGGATTGCCGGCTGGTTCATGAAATTCGATTGATTCAATACCCTGCTCGGCTAGCATCTTTCTGATCATACCAACTTGAGTTGATTTACCAGTACCGTCGTGCCCTTCGATTACAATATATTTCCCCTGTTTCACTTATTTCATACCCTCTTTTAGGTTTGTTATTATTTTTGGTGTGCTTCGGCTGTCTTTGTAGGTTTTTGGTAGCATTTGTTCTGGTGACCAAGTTTTAATTAGCTCATCCAAATCGTCAGTATGTTGGTATTTCCCGCTGACTCCATCACGACTACCAGTATAGTTACCTTCGACTGGTCCGGTATGGAAAAAGACTAACTGGCCAATTCGCTCGCCCACTGGCAAGACAACTGATTCGTATTGGTTAACATTGTAGATTTCAAGTGTGATGCGATTAATATAGCCTGGGTCAATCCAGCCAGCATCTAGACAAATAGCAACGCCATTCCGACCCCAGCTACTTCTAGACTTAGCTTCACAAGCACCGCCATGAGCCCTAATGCCGATGAATTCATGGGTATGAGCCAAAATTCTCTCGCCCGGACCTAAGACGATAATTGGGTGATTGTCTGGGATACCAGTGAACATAACATGTCCATTTTTTTCGCACCACTGCTTGTGAGGTAGTGCCTCGAAAGGACCCTTAAAATATCGCCCGACATCTGTTTGGTCGAGAGGGTTAAAAACGCGCGCTTCTTTGTCGTACTCTTGTTTGTAGTAGTAATGGCCTAAAGTAAAATCTAGACTAGCTTCGGAGACGTGGGTTTCATTATAGGGTACGCAAATAATTGTGTTGTCGTTTATGGCTTTTTTGATTTCTGTGTTGCTATAAACTGCCATATGATTGCCCCTTGCTGTAATTAGCTTACAACGTTAGTGACTTTGATTCCAGGACCTTGAGTAGCTGAAATTGATGTCGTATAAACATAAACGCCCTTAAGGCTAGCGGGCTTTTGGGAACGCAAGCTGTCAAAGAAAGCGTTGGCGTTCTCTTCTAGTTTCTTTGTGCCAAAAGACACTTTGCCGATGCTGAGGTGGACGATTGATTGTTTATCGACTCTGTATTCAACTTTACCGGCCTTAGCTTCTGTGACGGCCTTAGCGACGTCAGTAGCGACTGAACCGCTCTTTGGGTTAGGCATTAGGCCTTTTGGTCCAAGCAGACGAGCATATTTACCAAGGCGAGGCATAAACTTTGGCGTAGCGATAAGCACGTCAAAATTAATTAAGTTTTGATCAAGTTGTTTAAGAAAATCTTCGTCACCAATAATATCTGCGCCAGCTTTTTTGGCAGCGGCGTGGTCAGATTCAGGTGCAAAAACAGCGACTTTAATAGTCTTGCCGGTTCCGTTTGGCAAACTAACAGTTGCACGAACATTTTGGTCAGCTTGTTTTGGGTCAACGCC
>CAIMUU010000038.1 GCA_903844835.1 uncultured bacterium
ATCGCTAATAATTTCTTCTAGTATCTCTGGGGCAACATGACTCTGATCTTCGATAATCTGGCTGAATCTAGTATCAAGTGATTTTTTGTATAATGACAGGGCTGCATCAACTTGATTTTCTTCGGCATAATGAAGGGAGACCTTTGTTTTACCAAGAGCTTTGGCAATTTCAGCAATTAATTCCTTCCCGCCAGGTCTGTCTGTAGCATATTTGCCACCATCACTATTTGAAAACATAACAACTCGATATTTTTCGGCAATTTCCTGCGGAATACTTGTGATCATATCCTTTGTTGGTTTATTTTCTGATAAATCAACATACGACATCTTGAAATATTCACCAATTGCTTGAGAAAGTGTGTTTTTATCAATCAGTTCAGCAGAAATCAAATAATCAATTGGATCAGCGTGTTGTTTTGTGCCAAAGTCAACGGCCTTAGCCATGTTTTCTGGCGAAACATAATTTTCAGAAACCAGAATTTCTTGTAAATTATTAATCTTCATTATACCCCCTATGTTACTTAAGCTGGTGTCCCTATGCCAAGTGCTCTTTGATTTTATCAACAATATCGGCTAGCGTGGTGTCTGACTTAACAAAATAATCAACAGCACCTAGGGCTTTTGCGCGACTTATGTCTTCGTCTTGGCTAAGATTCGAGCTTACGATTACCGAAGTCTTAAATTTCAATCGTTGAATTTCTTCTAGAACTTTAAAACCACCTTGTTGTGGCATGACTAAGTCAAGTAAGACTAACGAAAACACACCCGATTTTAACGCTTCAATCGCCTCAACACCATTAAAAACCGCCTTAACATCAAAACCCTCGTGGGTTAATTTGAGCTCCAGAGCTTTTGCCAATGGCTTTTCGTCATCTACGATAAGAATACGCTTATTCATTATCTAAATATTATCATATTTTACATTCAAATACATTTGTTGATGGAAAATTAACAATATTAACTAGATTTGTCACGATAATATTAATCGTATTAGCTATTTTTTTGCAAACTTAACTTTTTTCGACTTGAAAATCTTGTTAAATATTTTGAATTTGATTTGCAAAAAAGTAATTGTTGCCGCTAGCAATATTATTCCGCCTGTTAGTATTGACCAGAATAATAGTGACGGCATTTTGTCGTCACTGCTAATTAGTTGTGCACTGACAAGCTCGACATTATCTTCGGCAATGTCGCCGGTTGTTGCGTCTGTAGTCTGAGCTGCTGGTTCGGCCGTAGTGGTGTCTGGGGTGTTAGCGTCAGCGGTAGGTGTAGTGGGAGTTGTGGTCGGCGCGACGGCTGGGGCCGGCGTGTCAGCTGGCGGAACAACTGGTGCGACATAAGTGTAGCCCATGGTCGTGAAGCCAAAGTCTTTGTCTAGATTCATAACGCCACCTACGATAGACAAACCGCCAGCAACACAGTTAGGGTCGGCTCTAAATGACCAACGGACGTTCCCGCCACCAGTAGTTGATGTCAGCTTTATTTTATATGTATCACCGGGCGTCAGGGGGACGTCGTACTGTTGCCAATTGTAGTCATAAAAATCTATGTACAGCATCTGATCACCATCTAGGCTTGCCGTTATATTTATGCTTTTTGAGGCCAATATCGTTTCTTCGTTGAAATCTGTAATAGAGACAGTTAATACGCTTTCGTCGTCAGCAGCGTTAATTAATAGATTTAGTACAAGAGTATTTAATCTGTTCTGGGTTGGGACAAAAGTTTGACCAAGGCTTCCATTTTCAAAAACACTATCAGAGCTCTCTAATGTATAAGGTAAATTAGTCGAACAGCTTTGATCTTGGGTATTTTCAATTGCGCCAACGTTGCTGGCATTCACAAAAACAGAAAAGATTAGGCAAAGAGCTAAGAGAAAATTAAATATTTTTTTCATTTTATCCTTATGTTTATTTTTTTATTATTCAAATTAATAATATAGTCTTTTGTTGCGTAAAGCAATGATGGTTCTAGCGTTATAAATTTAATCTAGTAAATTGGCTACGGCGGTAAATTTATTTGGCAATTATTTAAGCTTATGCTATGGTTTAGACATGAATAAAAAAACAATAGTTATCCTTGTGATA
>CAIMUU010000039.1 GCA_903844835.1 uncultured bacterium
AAAATATTTTTATACTGAGTAGGGCAATTTTAATTATTTTTTTGTGTATTATTTGTCAATTTTTTAAATTGTTTTACGATCAACAGGTGTCTGCTGAATCTGGTGGGGCAACTTGGTCATGGTCTTCTGGTGCTCCGTGGGTTTTTTCTTCAACTGTTGTTTCGGACATCGCATCAAGTTTGTGCCCTGGATATTACAAGACCAAGAATGTTATTGGCGGTTCGGAGTTGAGTAGAGTGTGTATGTCAGATGGTAGTAATGTTAATTTTGGCATATTTTATGCCAACTCGGCATTTAGCCCGTTGATTGGATTTGGCTATGACAGTAAATTATATCGAGTTAAGGGTATATGTGGGCAGTTTGACGACTGTTTATATTTACCAGATAGCGACACTTTGGTTACAAAACAATATTTAATAAACGGTATCGTTAGGTCGTTGGTAATATATAAAAATTTTACACAGCGTTTGGCCCAATCATTTAACCCTCTCAGCTCTATTGCGGAGTATTATTTTGATTCATCTAACCCTGATTACATATTTCAGAGTGAGGCAGGTTATGCGTGGCCGATAGGTGGGATTGGTGCTTCGAGTAATGGAAAGTGGCTTGCTATCGAATTTAGGCAACGAGGCATCGGTCTGCTTGACATTGAGACTTTGCAAATGAAGCGTATTTCAACTATGGCTTTTAGCTATGGGACGGGTCGTAATCCGACTAGCGAGTTGGCCGTTAGTAATGAGGGCCATCAGGTAGCAGTTATGGGGGCTAATTCTGGTTTGACTATCTTTGATGTTAGCCCAGGCTGTGGTGATGATGCGACTGACGAAAAGATGAGCTCGGTGTTCCCAATTTCTAATCGATGCAGTGAGCCACCGCTGGTATTTGATGATTTTATCGATCATTTTTACATGGCCTCACATCCAAGGTTTAATGATGACGGCGGCGAACTGAGTTTTTTCGTCTCATCTTTATATGGCGAGTCAAAGGAGGTGTCATTGCGCGCTGCGGGTTATGGTGGCCGGAGACTTGATTATTTGGCACTTGGCGACTCATTTTCGAGTGGCGAGGGTGAGTCTGATGACTCATATTATTTAGATGGTACAAATGATAATTTTGAAAAATGTCATGTCAGCACGAGATCGTATCCATACTTACTTGCTAGTCTGTCGAGCATCAGCCTTAATAATATAAAAAGCGTAGCTTGTTCGGGGGCTACGACCGTAGATGTAGTTGGAAACGATAATTTATATTATGGTCAGGGCGGTCGGCTCGGCAGTAATGGCTTAATGCTAAATGATAGTGATATTGTGTCGATGCAGACCGAAGCTAAAGAGTCGTTTTTGCCCGGTAGGGTTCGTCAAATCAGTTTTGTAAAAAAATATCAGCCAAAAATTATTTCATTGGGAGTTGGCGGAAATGATGCGGGCTTTATGGATAAACTTAAAACTTGCCTTACCCCTGGCACATGCAATTGGGTGTCTGACACCATAAAAAAAGAGCAGGTTGCCAATGAGATTAGAGAGCTGTTTAGCACACTCGTGTCCACCTATGAGGAACTGCATAACTCATCACCAAATTCCAACATCTATGTTGTGGGTTATCCTAAGATGGTTGATAGCGGTGGTGAGTGTGATTTTGTAACAGGAATAATGCTAAATGAGGACGAGCGGGAGTTTATGAATGAGGCCGTAATTTATTTAAACCAAGTTATTGCTGCCGCAGCCAAGAGGGCCGGAGTTACTTATCTGGATGTTCAAGATAGTTATGGTGACCAAACTCTGTGTGGCTCCATTCAGCCTGGCGCCGTTAATTCAGTCGAGTTTGGGGACGACATTAGTATTATTGGTCAATCTGATTGGTTTCGCTTTATCGGCCAAGAAAGTTTTCATGCTAACCCGTTGGGTCATTTCTATGTTGCTCAAGAAATTTATTCATCCATTGGCGGTTTATCTAAAAGAAATTCTTGTGCAGGTGGTGTTGTGACGTGCCCTGAAAATGTTTTGGTACCAGAGCCATCAACGTATTGGATCCCGGGGAACTCTAATAATTATCCAAAACTAAAGTTGGCAAATTTCGTTTTTGTTAATCAAGATGCTTCTGGTAGTCCCAATAGGCAAATTATACTACCTAAATTCTCACTGAAGCCTGGTTCTAATGTGTCAATTGAAATTTGTTCTACACCTCAACTGCTGGGTGAGTTTGTTGTGGATAGTGCTGGCGCACTAAATGTTAGTGTTGAACTTCCAATGGGCCTAGAAGGAGGTTATCATACCTTGAATATCTATGGCGATTCATATTCAGGCGAGTCAGTCAATTTATATCAAGTTATAAAATACGAGGACGGCCTAATCGCTCCTGTGGTGCCAGTTTCTCAACCACTGCCTCCAGTTTCGGATGGCTCTGTGCAGCCTGAGGAACAGACAAGTGGCAAACAGAGCATTGATAAGGTTAATGTGAGTAACCCCATTAGTGGCATAGTTGTTGATTATTATTCCGTATCTGGGCCATCTATTTCTAATGGCGTGGCCGTTGTTGATAATCCCAGTCGGCTTATAGCTAATGCTGATAATCCTGAGGTATTAGGATTTTCGGCAATTAATAATCCTATAGGCTCTGACACTCAAGATAGTGTTAAGCCGAATCTTGGTATAAAAAATCTATACGTCTACATATTTATTGGGCTTATTAGTTCTATTTCGATTGCTATAATATTTTTTTACAGATCGAAACGGTAGCCATCGAACTAGTTATATTCACCCTCAGAATACCAGTCTCCACTAGCTAGCCCGGTGCATTTTAAAGATATGTTAATAATTCCCACTCCATTGTTTATCTGCGAACCATATGCATCTGATGTTAAGTGATTGTCGTTAGTGCTTTGTGAAAGTTTTATTAGGTAAATACAATTGGTGCCCGACTCAGATTCTTGGTAGTTCTTTTCGGCACTGCTAACTACAAAGTTAACTCCAAAATCTCTGGGTGGTTGAGGCAAAAGTTCCGAAGTGGGCAATAGATATTCGGTTTTATCAATTACCGGAAAGTATTGTGATTGTAGGCTAATTAATTCGTCTATTGAGGTTGAGGTTGTTGCCAAGCTGATTATTGCCGAACAGTAAAATTGTCCAGTGGGCCAGTCGCCCGCCAATTCAGCTA
>CAIMUU010000040.1 GCA_903844835.1 uncultured bacterium
ATTGAAGAAGGTGCCAAATATGGCGCTAGCCGATGTCCCAGTTGGGGCAACTGAAGATGAAAATATGGTTGTTAAAACCGTTGGTGAGCCAACTAAATTTGATTTTACGCCCAAGAACCATGCCGGAATAGCTGAGGTTCGTGGTTGGCTTGATAAAGAGCGTGCTGCCAAGGTAACTGGCAGTCGTTTCGCGTATGTTAAAGGCGATATGGCCCGGCTACATCTTGCAATCGTTAATTATGTTTTTGATATCATGTCCGATGAATCAAAGCTGAAAGAAATTGCTGATGGCGCAGGCTTAAAGGTCAGCACAAAGCCATTTATCCCAGTTTTGCCACCACTGATGATAAATACCGAATCATATGATGCTATGGATAGGCTAGAGCCACGCGATGAGCGTTACAAAATTGAAGGCGAAGAACTCTGGTTGCAAGGCAGTGCCGAGCACGTTCTTGGCAGTATGCACGCCAATGAGATTTTATCTGAGAGTGATTTGCCAATTCGCTATGCAGGTTTTGCTACTAGTTTTCGCAAAGAAGCCGGAACCTACGGCAAAGATATGGAAGGCATTTTTCGTATGCACCAATTTGATAAATTAGAGATGGAAAGCTTGTCGACGCCAGAAGATGGCATGAACGAGCACTTATTAATGGTTGCTATCCAGGAATATATTATGGCTAGTTTAGAATTACCATACCAGGTTGTTCAAAAGTGTACATTCGATATTGGTAAGCCAAATGCCCGAGGCATCGATATTAATGTTTGGCTACCAGGTCAAAATAAATATCGCGAAACTCACACAGCAGACTACATGACTGATTATCAAGCTCGTCGTCTGAATACTCGTGTAAGGCGTAATTCTGGCGTTGTAGAATTAGTCCATATCAATGATGCTACTGGTGTATCACAGCGCCCGATGATTGCCATAATCGAGAATTACCAAACTGCTGACGGACATGTCAAAATCCCAACTGTATTACAGCCTTATCTCGGTGGGCGAACGTCGTTATAGCCCATAACTGCTATAATAGATGTAGTAGACCAAGTAAATAGGAGGGGAAATCTATGACAGCAGAGCTAATCCAAATTACTGGCATCTCGTATACAGTTGACGAGTCGACTCGCAAGTATGCAATCAAGAAGGTTCAGCATCTCTTTAAGTATTTACCGCGCCACGCTAAAAAAAGCGTTTCGGTAGAAGTGAAGTTAGAAGAGGTTAATCACGAACATGGTAATAAATACCAAGCAGAAATGATTTTTAATGTACCGGGTAAATTAATTAATGCCAAAGATTCGACCGGTAATATTTTGGCTGCAATTGATATTGTTGAAGCAAAAATTCAAATCCAATTGACCGAATACAAACGCACCTCGATCCCTCATATTGGCCGACGGGGGATTATGGGCCGCTTCAAACACGATGCAAAGCGTGAGTTGTAGTTTTCCCTGACCGCCCACTCCTCCCAACCTAATATACAAGGGACGCCTCGTCTTACGCGTCAAAAATAATATTAAATTAACTTTGTGTCTTCCGTAACTCGCTTCGCTCAAACATACTCAGACAGCAAGGTTAACTTAATATTATTTTTGCGGTAAGCCAACAGTCCCTCGTACATTAGATTTGTCTGATTGGGCTAATAAAGGTTTCCCCAAAGTTGGTTCTATCTTAGCATAGTGTCAATCAACGGGTGGCGTTCGGCGGGGCAGCACCCGTTTTATTACAAAATGGTAATCCATTTTTATAAAACAGGGGCGGACCGGACGACAGGACCCGCAAAGTATTAAGAAACCATTAGGCTAATTTGTGCTACGCAATATTCTTGTCTATTTAACACTCTAGCCTTATAATAAGACGCAGTATTATACTTTAGAATTATCTAAATAGGGAAGTGTAGGTTTTTTGATTATGGTAAGCAAAAACAGAGTATTGACCAAGATATTTGGCGACCCACAGGTGCGAATCTTAAAGGGGCTTCAAAAAAAAGTTTCGGCCATTAACGCCCTTGAAGACAAATATCACAAAATGTCAGATGCTGAACTAAAAAAACAGACAAAAATATTGAAGGATAAGTTGCAAACAAAAGGTACGACACTTGATGCTATTTTGCCAGACGCTTTTGCGATTGTTCGTGAAGCTAGCACTAGGGTATTGAAGCAACGCCATTTTGATGTTCAGTTGATTGGCGGTATGGCACTCCATCAAGGCAATGTTGCTGAAATGAAAACGGGCGAGGGCAAAACCCTTGTCGCTACCTTACCCGTCTACCTAAATGCACTAGAGGGAAAGGGTGTCCACGTTGTTACGGTTAATGATTATTTAGCTCAACGTGATGCTAGTTGGATGGGCGGAATTTATCACTTTCTGGGTCTTTCGGTCGGTTCAATTATAAACGAAGCCTCATTCTTGTACGACCCAGAATATGAGAACGAAGACCATGATGACGCTAGAATGAAAAAATTACGTCCCGTGACGCGCAAACAGGCCTATGCGGCCGATGTAACGTACGGTACCAATAATGAATTTGGTTTTGATTACTTGCGCGATAACATGGTTAACGAAGTGAATTTGCTTCGTCAACGAGAATTAAATTTTGCGATTGTTGATGAAGTTGACAGCATCTTAATCGATGAGGCTAGAACGCCGTTAATTATTAGCGCCCCAGCGGCTGAAAATCCTGACAGCTATTATCAATTTGCTAAAATCGCCGCGAAATTAGTACCAGAAGATTACGTTATGGACGAAAAGCACCGCACAGTTGCGTTAACTGACGAGGGGACTGAGAAAATTCAAAAAATGCTGGGTATTAATAACCTTTATAGTCCTGATTATGTTCGTTCAGTCTATCATATGGACCAGGCATTGCGAGCTCAGACGCTATTTAATCGTGACAAAGACTATGTTGTTACCAAAGATGGCGAAGTAATTATTGTCGATGAGTTTACTGGCCGACTAATGCAAGGTCGTCGCTATAATGAAGGTCTACATCAGGCAATTGAAGCCAAAGAGGCGGTGCCTGTTTTGCAAGAAAGTATGACACTGGCAACAATATCTTTCCAAAACTATTTTCGTCTATACAAAAAGCTATCAGGGATGACCGGTACGGCTTTTACTGAAGCCGAGGAATTCCAGCAAATTTATAGTCTGGACGTTATCCAAATCCCAGCTAACCGACCATTAATTCGTGATGATAAACCTGACTTGATTTTCAAAACTGAGAAGGCAAAGTTAAAGGCGGTTGCCTCAGCAATTGCTGAGTATCACGCGATTGGTCGGCCAGTCTTGATTGGTTCGGCATCAATTGCCAAAAATGAGCTAATTGCAACATGGCTTGATGGAGCTGGTGTACCATACGAACTCTTAAATGCCAAAAATAATGAACGAGAAGCTGCCATCATTGAAAAAGCTGGTGAGATTGGTGCGATTACATTGGCCACCAATATCGCCGGTCGTGGTACGGATATTAAACTAGCCAAGGGTGTTGTCGAACTTGGCGGTCTTGTAGTTATTGGTTCGGAACGGCATGAATCTCGTCGAATTGATAATCAGCTTCGCGGTCGCGGTGGTCGTCAGGGTGACCCAGGCGAGACACAATTTTATGTATCAACTGAAGATGATTTGATGCGAATTTTTCAGGGTGAGCGAATTGCTTCTTTGATGGATAAATTAGGTATTGGCGAAGATACCCCAATCCAAAATAAGGCTGTATCAAAGACCCTTGAGTCAGCTCAAAAGCGTGTTGAGGGATTTAATTTTGATACTCGCAAAAATGTTGTCCAATACGACAACGTAATTAATCGCCATCGCAAAGTTGTCTATACAATGCGTCGTAAAATTCTGGAAGGTGACAGCATTAAGCCGGAAATGGATCGTTTAGTCGAATCAAAAATACGCGAATTAACAGCTTTACCTTCAAAAAATAACAAAGAATTTTCAAATCAATTTTCGACAGTCTTTCCAATGGATGAGGCGGTTATTGCAAAAATTGGGTTAGAAAAAAATGACAAGATTCGTTTTGAATTAGCGAAAAAAGAAGTCGAAAAGTTTTATGTCTCAAAGGAAGACGAGCTTGGCGTTGAAATAATTCGCAAGGTTGAGCGAGAGGTTTATTTACAAGTTCTTGATACATTATGGATGCAGCATCTTGAAAATATGCAGCATTTACGTGAAGGAATCCACTGGCGCAGCGTTGGACAGCGTGACCCATTAGTCGAATATCGCAGTGAGTCCCAGACACTATTTGATAGCCTGCAGGCAACTCTATGTAATGAAGTACTGCGAGCTGTTATGCACGTTCACAGAAACGATATTGTTGCAAAAACCGAAGAAGACCACGAAACTGAACTAACTCGTTTGGCTGAGACGGCGGTTGAGCGAGGTGTTAACGAGGTGACTGGCGGTGAGCTAAATCGTGACAAGGACTTCAAGGTCAAAAAGGCCGATAAGGTTCACGACACAAATTATCGAAAAAATCAGGCTCGTAAGAAAAAGAAATCGCAACGACAAAATCGCAAAAAACATCACAGATAAAAAACCTAGGCTTGCCAGAAAGAATCAATAGTCCATGAAACACACGGTTGAGGAAATACAATTAAAAAACGGTGCGCGCGGGCTATTAATTGATGTGCCTGGGGCAACAACGATGAGCATGCAATTCCAATTTAGGGCAGGAAATCGATATGCAAAATCAAAAGATATTGAACAGGTTGCTCATATCATGGAGCATATGGCATTTGGGGCTAACGCTAGATTTAAATCTGAGCATGAATTCGAATTTGAGTTTACCAAAAATGGGGCATATCGCAATGCTTATACTAGCGATTTGTCGATGGTATATGAGGCCGATTGTGCAGATTTTGAATGGGATAGGATACTTGATTTACAAAAAGTCGCAATTTGTCAGCCAAAATTTATTGAGACAGAACTAGAAGCCGAAAAGGGTAATGTTAGGAGTGAGCTGACAAATTACCTAAACGATCATCAGAGAATTTTGTGGCCAAGAGTTCAGCAACTGCTTGGCGAAGATGTATTGACCTATCGCCAATCATTGCCGACAATTGGCACAGTGACTTTGGCTGATGTCCGCGAACATCATCGTCGGACTCATACTACTAAAAACATGCGATTCGTTATTGCAGGAAAATTATATGGTCGTAAAAAAGAAATTAAACGACAATTAGAAGATTTTAAACTAGCTGATGGTGAGCGGTTCGAGGTACCACACGATACTTTAACAAAGGCATCGCCAAGTATCATCCGTCGTAAGGATGCAACAAATTTAACATTTGGATTATTTATGGCAATCCCAAGAGAGCTAAACGACGAAGAGCTTGACGCCATGCATTATTTGAATCATATATTGACCGGTACAATGTACTCGCGCATTTTTGGAGCGGCCCGTCAAAAAGGCTTGGCCTACAATATCAACGCCTATATTGGGACTGGTCTTTATGACAGCGGTTGGGACATTACGGGTCAAGTTAACCATGAGGCGGCTGGTGAGCTGTTTGATATTATTACGCGCGAACTAAAAAAAGTATTAGACGGAGATATTAGTCAGCAAGAAGTTGATGCTGCTAAGTCCTTTGCGCTTGGGCGATATCAAATGGGGGCTCAGACTGTCTCGCAAATTAGTGGTTTTTATACAGGGCGATATTTTGACGACGGTTTTATAAAGAATTATGAAAAAGTTCCCGACATGATAAAACGAGTAAGTCTTAAGCGCATGGTCGAGACGGCTCGTAACTTTATTGAAAAGGATATATGGGTATTGGCGGCTGTAAGTAGTGGCGAGCGTCAAGAGATAATTGATCTTAATGAAAAAGTGGCAACATTATTTAATCCGAGATAGAATAAAAATATGAAGATTGCAATTGCTGGATACGGACTCGAAGGCGAATCAAACTATCGCTATTATGCCAGCGATGCAACTAACCAAATCGCCATTGCTGATGAGAAGAAAACTGCTGTCGAGTTACCTAAAGGAGTCGAGGTAATTACTGGGCCGAACGCTTTTTTGAAATTACAAGATTTTGATTTAGTTGTTAGAACGGCCGGTCTAGCACCTCGCAAGATTAAAACAAATGGCAAAATCTGGTCAGCTACTAACGAGTTTTTTGCAAAATGCCCAGCTATGATTATTGGTGTTACTGGTAGTAAGGGGAAGGGTACGACTGCAAGTTTGATTGCCGGTATCTTGAAAGAGGCAGGTAAAAAAGTTTGGTTGGTTGGTAACATTGGCAAGGCTTCATTAGATATTCTTGGTGAAATTGATTCAGATGATATTGTTATTTTTGAGTTATCTAGCTTCCAGTTGTGGGATATTGAAAAATCGCCACACATTGCGGTAGTTTTATTTATTGAGCAGGAGCATTTGGATGTGCACGCCAGCATGGAAGAATACGTTAGCGCCAAGGCTAATATAACTAAATATCAAACCAAAGAGGATTATTTAATATATAACAAATCTAATCAATATGCGACTGGCATTGCAAGATCATCTAGCGCTAAAGCCATTGGCTATACCGACGAAGAAACGGCACATGTCAAAGACGGTAATTTCTACTATAATGAACAAAAAATTTGTTCAATTAACTCCTTGAATATAATTGGGATGCATAATCTGGACAACGCTTGTGCGGCAATTGACGCTGTATGGCCAGTAACGAATGATATCCCAGCGATTGAGCGGGGACTTAGGGATTTTAAGGGCTTGCCACATCGGTTACAATTTGTTCGTGAAGTGGATGGTGTCCGATATTATGATGATAGTATTGCAACAACGCCAAGTTCGGCAATTGCAGCACTAAAGACTTTTGGTAGCAAAAAGGTAATTATTTTAGGTGGCTCTTCAAAAGGCTCTGATTTCACTGAACTTGCTTCTGAATTAACTCATCATGACGTTAAGGCTATTTTGATTGGCGACGAGGCGGCTAATATTGCTGAGGCATGTAAGTCGGCTGGGTTTTTGGATTATCAGATTATTGATGACCCAAAAATGATTGATGTCGTTGCGCTTGCACATTCATTATCGTCACCTGGCGGGGTAGTATTGTTAAGCCCGGCAAGTGCTAGTTTTGGTTTGTTTATTAACTATGTTGATCGCGGTGACCAATTCGCCGCAGGCGTTAGGGCTCTTCGTAGGTCATAATGCAGCCACTACAAAAAAAGCTAACAGGTCTTCTTGCCCAAATTGATGCGGCTTTTGACAGACTATCGATTAGCGATAAGCTGAAATCAATAGCTGAGTTGACTAACGATTTAGCAAATTCTGAAATATGGAACAACCCAACTGAGGCCCAGTTAAAAAATAAGCAATTGGCAAGTATTTCGAATATGGTTGAGCCATGGGTGACGTTGCGTACTCAGGTTGCCGACATTATTGATTTTATGAAACTTGGTGATGAAAGTTTAGTTGTAGAGTTCGAGACAGAAGTTGTTGCTCTTGAAAAAGATTTTGCTAAGCTTCGGAAAGAATTGTTGTTCCATGGCAAATATGATGACCATGACGCCATCATTCGATTAAGCGCTGGAGTTGGTGGTACTGATGCTCAGGATTGGACCGAAATGTTGGAGCGAATGTATTTACGTTGGGCATCGAAATCTGGCATGAAAGCAACTATTATTGAACGTTCGGTATCAGAAGAAGCGGGCATTAAGTCGAGTGTAATTGAGATATCAGGTTCTCATGCTTATGGTAAGTTACGTAGCGAGAATGGCGTGCATAGGCTAGTCCGACTGAGCCCATTTAATAGCGATAATTTACGCCAGACCAGTTTTGCCTTAGTAGAAATATTGCCACAAATCGATAAGCCCGAAGAAGTTCAAATCGACGACAAGGACCTAAAAGTTGATGTTTATCGGGCCGGCGGTAAAGGCGGGCAATCAGTTAATACAACCGACAGTGCGGTGCGCGTAACTCATATCCCAACCGGGATTGTTGTGGCAATTCAAAATGAGCGATCGCAGTTACAGAATCGCGAAACGGCTATGAAAATTTTGCGCTCAAAATTATTACAACTCCAACTTGAGCAGCGAGTTGCTAGCATTACAGATTTACAAGCAGGCGAGTCGGCCAATTGGGGTTCGCAAATTCGCAACTACGTGTTGCATCCATACACTATGGTAAAAGATACTCGTACTAAGTACGAAGAGCATGATGCCCAAAGTGTTCTTGATGGAAATATTGACGGTTTTATCGACTCATTTTTGGAAAATAATTAACTGCTATAAAAATAACATATTGACAATTGTTGCCATTAGTGTTATCGTTGATACAAATAAGGAATCAAACAAAAATGCAAAACAATTATCGAGAAACACAATCTAGCCCAGAAAAACAGTATCGACGCAAGAAAAGTTCTGGTAAATTATCGTCATTTGTACTAGGTGCCGTACTGGCAACCGGGATAATTACTGGTGCAAATAAACTTATCGCAAATAGCCATATTGATTATGATTCCGATGGAAATTCTTTTATGCCAAATGGCGGTATCCCAGAGGTATATTTCAATATTGATGACTATAAATCTTTTAAAGATAGAGATGGCAATATTACTTACGAGAGTTTTGGCCCAACGAAGACTTCAAGGATTCATTTTAGTGAAATAGCTGATGGCAAATCACTACAAATTGAGGCCGGTGGTAGTTTTCGTACATCGCCGGTTGCAGCAAATATTGAAAAGCCAAGTGCTATTTTAATAAGTAATCAGGATATGGTTCTAGACAAAGTTGATGCAGTAGGTTATTGGGAAGTCGACAATTTTGGCGATGAGTTTTATATGATTGAAGCCAAAGATGCTCCGGCTGATGTGCAAAAATATATTGCAGAAAAAAAGG
>CAIMUU010000041.1 GCA_903844835.1 uncultured bacterium
ATTAAAAACCATCATCTAGTTGACTAATCTAAAGAGTAAAGTATATAATATCTGTTGTATTCCGACGTAGCTGAATCATATCGAATGATATGGCAATGGTACGGAGGAATAACACTATATTCCGACGTAGCTCAATGGTGGAGCAAGAAGCTGTTAACTTCGAGGTTACTGGTTCGAGTCCAGTCGTCGGAGCCAAGAAAAAAGCCGAAACCCTTTCGAGGGTCTCGGCTTTTTTCTATGTTCCATCGCTGGGCCCGAACCAGTAACTCACCAGCTTGCCTGGTGGTAGTTACTGGTTCGGCGTAGCGCAATGAAATAAAAATGTGTTTACATATTTTTATGAGCAAGCGGAGGAACGGAACGAATTGTAGTGATGTCCAGCCGTCGGAGCCAAAATAAAGAACCCGCTTTTGGCGGGTTTTTATTTTAGAGTTAGTATAAACAATCCTTTTGCTATTATAGTTTTTTGTGGCAAAACCACCAATCATAGCAGCTGATTTCGCCGTTATTTTTCTGGTCATTCCTAACAGCTATAGTCTCTCTAGTACCAGCAGGTTGAATAATAACCTCATCCTTTATTAGCTCGTTATCCGGCCAGTTGGCTGGCATAACAGCATTGTTATTATCGGATATTTGCAGGGCTTTTAATAAGCGAATAATTTCATCAACATTACGACCAATCTCCTGTGGGTAATATGAAATTGAACGAATTCGGCTAGTTGGATCGATAATAAACACACCGCGCACAGTATTTTCTCCTTGTGACGGGTGGATTAGATTTAGGATCTTTGCAACTCTCCCAGTATCAGCAATGACAGGGAACTCTATATCAATACCGAAGTGTTCTGTTATCCACTCTTCCCATTTAAGATGTGCGAAAACTTGATCAATGCTGAGGCCAATTAATTCGCAGTTTAACTCTCTGAATTGGTTGTATCGATTTTGAAAAGCTATAAATTCAGTTGTGCAAACTGGTGTAAAATCGGCTGGATGGGAGAATAAGACCAGCCACTTATCTTTGTAGCCTGCCGGTATACTCTTCGGACCGAGCGTGGTCATTACTTCAATGCTTGGGAAAACATCTCCTAGTAATAAAATATTTTGTTCTTGCATGTATTACCCCCCTAGATGTAGATTTATGGTCATATTATAGCATTATATTAGTTGCGTTGCTTCTTGGATGTTATATGGTTTTTAGCCGCTGCTCAGCCTGCCCGTCTTGTTAGTCAGACAGGCGGGTCGTCGGATTTTTTGGTTAAGAGCGCCGTACAAATGTTATGATTTTAGTATAATCAATGTAGCATAGTGTAAACTTGAATAATTATTACAAAAAAATACGACCTTATAGTAATTGGCGGTGGCGCATCGGGGATGATAGCGGCTGGACGTGCCGGTGAGCGCGGACTTCGCACGCTTTTGCTTGAGAAAAATAAACAGCTTGGCAATAAGATAATTATAACCGGTAATGGCCGCTGTAATATATTGAATGCCATAGAAGATGAACATATGCTTTTGGAAAAATATGGTAATTCGAAGCAATTTCTGTATTCGCTTTTTGCTCAGTTTGGAGAGAAAGACTCATTTAATTTCTTTGATTCACACGGATTACCTCTCGTAATTGAGAAATACAATCGGGTATTTCCAAAATCACAAAGCGCAGCGGATGTCGTGCAGTTTCTGGCTGATTATATGCATCGGGGTAATGTAGAAGTACGGACTCAATGCGTCGTTTCCGGCATACAGATTAAAGACAACAACATTGAATCTATTTTATGCGGAGAAGAAGTGCTGACGGCTACGGAATATATTTTTGCTACCGGCGGTGTATCACATCCAGAAACTGGCTCAACGGGAGATGGTTATAAATGGCTAAAACAGCTAGCGCACACAGTTATTAGCCCAACTCCGAGTCTAGTCCCTCTCGCAGTTAAAGAGCATTGGGCGAAGGAACTGTCTGGGGTATCCTTGGAGGATATGAAGATAACCTTTTTTGTTGACGGTGAAAAAGAATTTAAATTAAATGGCAAGTTACTATTCACTCATTTTGGTATTTCTGGCCCGATAATTCTTAATAGCGCCTCTAAAGTTTCAAAACTATTACCTACGGGGATCGTTACTGCCGAGATTGATATGTTCCCAAAAACAGACTCTGGAGATCTAGAGCGCCAAATAATTAGCATTTTTGATGTGAATAAAAACAAAACGCTGAAGAATATTATTACCGATCTAGTACCGACCGGGATGTCTAAGGGGGTGTTAATATTACTTTCTCGACATATGGATATGGGGACAAAGGTTCATTCGGTGACAAAAGATAATCGAAAAAAGATAGTTAATCTATTTAAGGCGCTGCCGGTAACGATTACCGGGTTGATGGGTTTGGATCGGGCCATAGTTGCCGATGGTGGTTTGCCACTAACTGAAGTAGATATGAAAACCATGCGATCAAAGAAGGTAAGTAATCTTTTTGTTACTGGTGACTTGTTGAATATCAATAGGCCATCTGGCGGGTTCTCGTTGCAATTATGTTGGTCTACTGGTTATGTGGCTGGGTCTAGCGCTGGTAAAAAAGATTAATTACTAGATTATTTCATATTATAATTTATAAAACTTCATCTATCGTCGGAGCCAGGCCAAGCAGTCAAAAAGGTTGATCTGGTTCCCTGACCGATCCCCCAATTAACTCCTTGGCTTAGTGAATATTTTACAAAACAACAGTAATGTAGTTTTGTGGCTAGAACCGTCCAAAAGGGCGGTTTTTGCATATCTGCCGTTGTTTAATAGTCTCGAAACTGACCGATCGCTCTCGAGGTACCGGACAGTCGAAAAGTCGACTGGGCTCCATAACCTGATTTAACTATTTCTCTTTTCGCTCGATCATCATTAGCTCTTGGTATTCATTGTTTTTTATCAATGAGTAGTCTTTTTTATTATCCAAGAATAGTTGTGACAATCTAACCCTTCTGTTATATGAAAAGGGCATATTCTTTATTATTTTAATATTTTTGCTTTTCGAGAAGTATTTTGGCTCAACAAAATATGGGTCAAATATATAAGCGAAATGCTTATCTATATTTGTGATGACAACATAGTGTGCGTCATGCATAAGCCATACAGACGCAAGAATGCACCCGTTTTTGCTAAATAATTTATTTGCTTTATCAAGTTGTAGGGTTGCTTCTTCTTTCTCTAATAGCTTGACTTTAATTGGAAAATTTTCAAAATCCGAGAATTGAGTTATCCAGTGCTGAAGAAGCTCTAGTGAGAATATTGAAGTCCCACCTTCATTTTCGCCCCCATTTTTGCTAAAGTTATCGAGGGTATAGGTCGTTGCCGCATGGATTAACCTAGCAGGTATCTCTTCTCGATCAAAAACGTAACTGATAGCGTTAATAAGGCTGGTTGTGCCACAATCAGATTCGGTGACTTGATAGCGAAGAGGTACTTTCATAAACTTTATTATACACGATTTGTCTCCGTGACCCGTATCAGTAACTCGTCAGCGTCTAAGCGTCACCTTTTAAGTGTCTAGTTTTGGACTTTACATATTTTAGCGCTTCCGGGAAAAAGTTTTCTGTGTATATAGTTGATATTTTACGATCGATTTTAGCATCTGGCTGATTCTGGATAAAAGCACCCTCTAACCCGCCTGATTCTTGGTGCTTTATGTGCTGGGCCAGTGCTGACACCGCAATATCAGCATCCGAAAAAGTCGCGTGCAGAATATCTCCACGGAATAGGTATACCTCACTTGCCTCATTTTTTTCCAAAGGGACTTCAGGAGTTACGAACTCTGTCCGGCCTAGAACGTAATGGGAAACAAACTTGTCGAATCTATCTATCGCATTGCTGGGTTTTGCAACTTTCACATCAAGCTGGTTACCGGTATTATCTATTTTGTTTAATACTCCGATCGTCCATTCGCTAGGGTCGCGGGTAGCTGATGGATTTCTTTGTTGAGATATAAAGCTACGATTATCGGCATAAATTCGTGCGGTTTCTGGATCGCTCGAAAGATAGACGCCTTTTGCTGCGCCAGAGTATAACTGTTCACCGTTTGTGGGTGGAGGTAGTATAGTTTGTCCTGTATGTAATAGCTCAAGCGCAGCGTGGCCTAATGACATGACCACACCTCGATAAAGAACTTCGGCTTTTTCGGGAGTTCTTGGCGCAATTTTTAGGTTAATATTTTTGTTTTCTATTGACATTCGTTATTATCATATCATAAATAACAATAAAAATCAACCCAAGAAATTATTGCTATTTTGACGAGGAATTTACTTAGAGATCGTTCAAGACCTGCATGTGGAGGAGACGGTACGCCGAATGAGCGCTGGGGCGAAAGGTAGCGGGGCGATATGCATTGCAATATTTATTTATATGTTGTATAAACATATAAGCTATACATCTGCTAAGAGTAG
>CAIMUU010000042.1 GCA_903844835.1 uncultured bacterium
ATGACGTGCTTGATACCATCAGTATTACTTAGCTCTAAGTATCGATTAATATATGCTTCAAAAACTCGTATAATGTGTTCAACAGAAAATTCGTTGATATCCATACCATGTTTGCGAGTCTCAATAATTACCTCAGCTTGCCCATATGACTTGGGGTTGTCCAATGATACAACCGGGAAGTCGTTCAAGAATGAAATTATTTCCCAATCACCTTGTTCGTTTTTATCTTCGTAGGTAATGGTCTTTTCTCTAAAATTTTCTGGGCAAAAGTAACAAATTTTGCCAACTTCAATCTCGGGCTCAACTATTTTATGAGGTCGCTTAAATCGATTTGCGGCAATAATAACAAAATTGTTTTTAAAGTAATCTTTTCGAATTTCTGATTTATTCATTTGTTCTAATAATAAATCATAAGAGTAAATATTGACACAGGTTTTGCTATAATAAATAGGCACATTAAAGAGTTTGGGACGTTAGCTCAGTTGGCTAGAGCGCAGCATTCACATTGCTGAGGTCAGTGGTTCAAGCCCACTACGTCCCACCATAAAAACCGTAGATTATTTGGCGTATTCAATTGCACGAGTTTCGCGGATAACATTGACCTTGATTGTACCAGGATATTGCATTGTACTTTCAATCTTAACAGCGATATCACGCGCTAATTTAATCGCGCTTAAATCATCAACCGACTTTGGACTGACAATCACACGGACTTCACGGCCAGCGCTAATTGCATAGGCCTTGTCGATTCCACTAAAGCCAAGCGCAATATTTTCAAGATCACGCATACGTTCAACGAAATTTTCAGCACTAATGTTGCGGGCACCTGGACGAGCTGTTGATAATGCGTCACAAACACGCACAACAAGGGCCTCTGGTGTTGTGGCCTCGATATCATCATGGTGTGCCTCAATAGCGTGAGCAATGTCTTCGGTCATGCCATACTTGCGTGCAAGCTCGGCAGCAATATGATGGTGCTTGCCTTCCATCTTATGGGTTACAGCTTTGCCAACATCATGTAGCAAAGTTGCAGTCTTGGTAACACGAACATCAGCGCCAATTTCCTCAGCAATAAGTCCAGCCATATGAGCCATCTCGACGCTATGCATCAAAACATTTTGGCCATAACTTGTGCGATACTTGAGTTCACCTAGTAGGCGTAGCATTTCTTTTGGAATACCAACCACACCAACTTCCCTGGCAGCATCTTCGCCCGCTCGGTTGATTTCTTTGTTGATTTCAGTCTCGGCCTTGGCCACAATTTCTTCAATACGACCTGGGTGGATACGGCCATCTTTCATTAATAGTTCAAGACTCATTCGGGCAATTTGACGACGTACCGGGTCAAATGAACTAAGGATAATCATTCCTGGAGTATCATCAACCAAAATATCGACACCAGTCGCGCGTTGTAATGACTGGATGTTACGGCCTTCTTTGCCGATAATTCGACCCTTCATCTCATCGTCAGTAAGCTTAACTGCCGTCACAGTACGTTCAGCCGTAACTTCTGACGACATTCGCTCCATGGCCGTCACCAAAATAGTCTGAGCAATTTCTTCGGCATCTTCTTTGGCATCATTTTGTAATTTATTAATCAAGCCAATCATATCCTGCTTGATATCACGTTCGGTCACTTCCATTAATTTTTCAGCTGCTTCGGCCTTGGATAATTTCGCAATTTTCTCTAATTTTTCTTGTTGTTTGCCACGAATATCGCGGATTTCATTTTTTAAATCCTCGACACCACGCTCTTCGTTGCGTAATTTTTCGGCACGCTTATCAAGATCGTCAAATTTATGGTCCAAGGTCGTCTCGCGATCAGCCAAACGAGTCTCAGTTTTTTTCCATTCGCCACGACGCTCATTATCAAGTTTGACAGCCTCTTCTTTGGCCTGCAAAATAATATCGCTGGCCTTAGTAGTGGCCTGCGCAATCAACTTATCAGCCTTAATTTTTCCACCGGCTTGACGACGCTTTTCGTATACTACCGTACCCCCAGCTCCAAGAAGTACCCCAATAATTGCGGCAACAATTCCCTCTATCATAGTGTTCCCTTTCCTCGCGAAGGCCCTGGTATCCAAACTAAGTTTAAAAATATTGTAAGAAAATCAGTCAGCCTATTGCGTTGGTTTCAAAAAGTTATTCAGAGTCTATAAAAATAGACTCTATATATTGTAACTGCATTTTGTCTATTTACGCAAGTTAAAAATATATTTTAGCTAGAAGATTATTTTCGTGGAGCCGTAATGTGAGCTTCGCTACCATAAAATGGCAAAACTATTTTCTCATTTTGACCCGATTTCAACTTTGCCAATGCAATGTCCTGCCAATCGTCACCACGCCCACCAACAATCGGAATATTTTGAGCATCCGCAATTGTATTCATGACAGTTATGCCAATTCTAAGGCCGGTGAAACTTCCCGGGCCCTCAAACACGCCAATTGACGAAATGTCAGCCCAAGTAAAGCCATTTCCAGATAGCTTATCGTTCAAATAACCAAGTAAAAGTTTGGCGAGGCTACGGTCAGCTTGCCAATCATATTTTTTGACAACTTCACCATCAATAAATGTCAGTTGGCAAACAGATGTGCTGGTATCTATCAGTAATATCATTGCGATAATTCCTTTAACAAACTTTCACTGCTTTTCCCGCCAGAAACTAGTACAAGCTCTCTGGTATTTTCAGTTGGTGAAGTAATTTTTATCGATAATCTATCGACCGGCAATACCCCGTCAACAACCTCACCCCACTCTACTATCGAAACTGATTCAGGGTTTTGGACTGCTTCCTGAAGTTCATTAGACATAATGCCAGCCTCACCTAACCTATAAAAATCATAGTGCGACATCAGCAGGTTGTCTCGCCCATTATAAACGCGATTAATTGTAAAACTTGGACTCTGAACATTGTCTTTGACACCTAAACCGACAGCAATACCTTTGGCTAGTGTCGTCTTGCCAGAGCCGACATCACCAACAAGTTCAATAATTTCTCCACCAATAAGTAGGGCGCCAATTCGCTCGCCAAAGGTCTTCATTTCAAGTTCGTTTTTTACCTCTCTAATCATCATAAATTATTATAGCACCTAGCACTTTTTGGCTCTCTGTTTTACAATAGGCACAAGCAGTATGCGTATTTCAGATTTTACTATGGAAAAATTGCTCGTACGCAGTGGCGTGGTGACTGCCGAGCGACTTAAATCCCTCAAAGATGAAGGGGCTAGTTCAAAACGCCCACTACAAGATATTGCCATTGATAATGAAGTTATTGACGACAAGATGCTGGCCCAAGTATTCTCATCGTACGCCCAAATACCATACATCGAACTTTCTTCCAGCTCTATCCCATCAGATGTTCTTAATAAAATTCCCGAACATATCGCACGCCAGTATAACGCGATTTTATTTAAAATCGACGAAGACGGGACAAACCATTTGGCGATGGATGACCCCGATGACGTTATGGCCGTCAACTTTATCGAAAAAGAAATTGGCACAAATACCAAAATCTACGTCGCCCCCCACAGCAATATCCTTTCAGCGCTAGAGGCCTACCGAGCCAACGTGACCGAAGAGCTCAATGAAGTTATCGATATCCAACGTGCCGATAATACCGAAAACGAAAATGTGACCGAGCAAGACGTCGCCGAAAACTCGCCAATCGCCCAAACAATCAACCTTCTACTTGAATATGCCATTCGCTCAAAGGCCAGCGATATTCACATCGAGCCACGCGAAGGCTTTGTCCAAATCCGTTATCGAATCGATGGTGTCCTAAAAGAAGTCAATCGACTACCTCGAAACGTGCTAAATGCCCTAGTCAGCCGTATCAAAATTCTTAGTAATCTAAAAATTGACGAACATCGCGTGCCTCAAGACGGACGATTTAAAATCAAAGTCGGCGGTAAACAGTACGCCCTACGTGTTAGCACCCTACCAGTTGCTGACGGCGAAAAAACCGTCTTACGTATCTTGGATGAGTCAAACCAGGCCGTCCCACTTGAATCACTTGGCCTCTGGGGCAAATCACTTCAAACTATGAATGCGGCCCTGCCAGAACCAAACGGCATGATTCTTATTACTGGACCAACTGGTAGTGGAAAGTCAACTACCCTATTTAGCGTTCTGACGATTTTAAATACCCCAAACGTCAATATTTCAACCGTCGAAGACCCAGTTGAGTATAAAATACCAGGTGTCAACCAAACCCAAACCAACACCAAAGCCGGAATGACATTTGCAACAGGCCTAAGAGCGCTCCTGCGCCAAGACCCAAACATTATTATGATTGGTGAAA
>CAIMUU010000043.1 GCA_903844835.1 uncultured bacterium
AGGCTCAATTTCTGTTGGCTTGGCCGTATCTGGTATCCCAATTTTGTGCAAAATTAGCGACAATTGCTTAGCGCCAAAAATACTCGCCAAACCTTCTAGGACATTTGGCTTAAACTGACTATAGGTATAGACGACAAAATCATCAAATAGCTTTTTCTCAAACAAACCGATTAAAGGCCTGGCTCGTCTTAATATTCGAATTAATAATGTATCGACTCGTGGAGCAGGGAAGAAGTCGTTCTTGCGGAATGAATGTACAGCCGAAATATCAAACCAAGGATATAATAGCGTCGCCATTTGGCTATTTTTGCTGTCTAGCGGTCGACCCATAATCTTTGCGGCAGCTTCCTTTTGGACAATCAAATGTGTGTCGACCGGCGAACTATTGGCATTAGTCAGTTTTTTGATAACGGCCGACGAAATATTAAATGGGATATTTGAGAATACTTTATATGGACCAGTCGGCAAAGGGCAATCCATAAAGTCGCCCAGATGCAATACTAGCTTGCCGTCGCCAATATACCTATCTTTTAATTTGTTATATAAATTACTGTCTATCTCATAAGCCACGACCTTGGCGCTAACTCGAAGCAATTGCTCTGTAATTATGCCTTGACCAGGCCCAATCTCATAAACAACATCTTGGCCCGTAATGCCAGAATTATTTATTAGTAGCGCAACCAGTGCCTTATCTTTAATAAAGTTTTGCGAATAGGCAATTCTAGTTCTTAGTGATTTTTTTTGATTATTCATCATATCTATTATTCATCTTATAGGTTCATTGATTAAACTACAACCGTACCAACAATATAATAATTTACATTGTCTTGATATTCTGTCAGAATATGTACAAAAGAGGGGTAAATAGATGAGAGAGTCTGAAAGTAAAATTATTATCCATGCCTTTACTCAAGATGGGGTTTTGTATCCGCCAGTCTGTGCTGAGTGCCAAATTTGCGTTAATTCAGAAGAAAAGGTGGTTGGCGTTGGATTTATGGGCGATGAAACGGCACTAAAATGCGACTTCAAGCAACAATTCATTAACCCTGAAGGTTGGTGTCGCAAGTTTAATCTTGACCAAACTAAATTATCCAGCCAGCAACTATACGAATATCTGCACGTACGAACGAAGGGTGAGCTCGGCAAAAAAGCCTGCAAATTATTCGATAAAACTAACGAAGACCTCGAATAGATTGAGACCACTCATAATCCCTAAATAGGGTTAGGTAGAGTATACTAATCAGATGAACAAAAAAACCTTACCGATTGTTGACGTTAAATTAGACAGTATTGTTGGTGGCGGTCGTGCTATCGGCACATTACCAAATGGATGCAAATTCTTTGTTTGGGGTGGACTCCCAGGCGAGACAGTTTCTGCTCAAATGACAAAAAAGAAGTCAAAGCTTGCCGAAGGTGTCGTCACAGCGGTTATTGAAGCTAGTAAGGATCGCAGAACACCTCGCGACCAAGATAGTTATCTATCAACCAGCCCTTGGCAAATTATGACATTTGAGGCCGAGCAACGCTACAAGGCCGCATTAATTGAAGAGGCCTTTGAATTACACGACATCGTTCTGCCTGGTGTAATTGAAGTTTATAGCGACAACAAGCAGTTTGAATACCGCAACAAGATTGAATTCAGCTGGTGGTGGGACAAAGAGTCCGAACAGCTAGATTTGGCTTTTTTCCGTCGTAGTAGCCACGGCAAAATACCAGTTGAAGGCACAAGTCTAGCCAACCCATCAATTAATACTGCTGCCATTGCAATGCGCAATTTATTGCGACAAAAACCAGAAGTTCGGGCCTATAATCTTAAAACCATGCTAATTAGGTGCGACAAAAATGGCAGCATAGCTATGCAACTCTATGTTAGTGACCCCAATTTTGATTTACTAACAGATAGTGAAGTTGCAGGCCTTAATATTTCAGGTTTTGAATTGATTTTTTCAAACCCAAAAAGTCCCGCCAGTGTTATCACCAAGCGTCTTCAAGCTTGGGGAAAAATAACCCTAACTGATACGATTTTAGATATTCCATTTAATTACGCGACCGAAAGTTTCTTCCAAATAAATATCCCTGTCTACGAACAAGCCCTACGTGATATGAAACAGTGGGTTAATATCAAAAAGCCAACCGTAGACCTATATAGTGGTGTTGGCACAATAGGGCTAACAATTGGTGGCCCGAAAGTTACCTTGGTGGAGATTAGCGAACCAGCCGTCATCGAAATGAAACGAAATATCTCGATTTTGGAGCGCGAAAAAGCCGTTAAAGCCATTCTGGCTCCGTCCGAAAAAGCCCTGGAATACATTACGTCTGACGCAACCATTATTGTCGACCCACCCAGGGCCGGCCTGCACGAAGACGTAATCATAAAACTACTTGATGTCACGCCTGAACGCATTATCTATTTATCTTGCAATCCAGTCACCCAAGCCCGCGATGTTGCTCGTCTAGCTACAAAATATGGCGTTCTTTACCATATGGGCTACAACTTTTTCCCTAGAACACCACATATCGAACATGTTGTCGTGCTCGATCTAAAAAAATAGTATTGCAAAATATTTATTGTTTTGCTTATGTTTGTTATAATTAGGTCATAATAATCATAATAAATTAATTTGATACAAATAGGAGTCGACCAATATGCCAAAGTTAAGTAAAAAATCAACACTACTAATCGGAGTTGTTGCATTAGTCTTGGTCATCACAGGAGTCGCTATATTCTTCATAACCAAAAACAGCCAAGTCCAGACTGTCGCCCCTGTTGTTACCCAAGCTGAATTATACAAAGCCCAGGCTCTAGAAGCTCTAAATAATAATGACGCCGCCGCAGCCAAGGATTTATTTGAAAAAGCCCAAGCTCAATATGACGAAATTAGCGCCCCAGACGAAACAGTTGTCAACGATCAGGTTGACATTGAAGCCCAACTTTGGCTAATTAATCACCCTAGCACACCATCTTCGACGGCCAATTAGTTTATGATTAATTTTTATTTTCATAATATGAGTAGAAAATAATGAACAAAAAGACTAGTGCGTTTACGATTATCGAGCTTATAGTTGTTGTTTCGATTGTCGGTGTATTGTCTACAATCGGTATTGTTTCTTACTCGCGCATACGCGCCAATGCCAGAGATTCAGCTAGGGCGTCTAAGGTCAATATTATGGCTGAAGCACTAGAGAAATATTACGACAAAAATGGCGAATACCCTAGTTGTAATGCTATGTCACAAAACGCCAGCACTCTCGTCACTTCAACCCTAGTTGGGATGGACCCAAATGTATTAACAGCTCCGACAGCAGCAACTGGCACAGACTCACTGCTCCCGGCCTGTGCTGAAATCGGCTCGACTGACGCATTTGCCTATATTGGCGACACTAGTACGCCTTGTCTAACTGGGACCGGGCAAACAAGTGCTTGTGCCCAATTTACTCTAAAATACCGCGAAGAAAGTTCCGGACAAATTGTTGCCATCTCAGGTTCGCACTGGAATATAGCCGGTACATTTACCTTGACTATCATCGCCGGCACAGGTGGTACTGTTAACACCGGCGGGACATACAATGTCGGTACAACCCAAACCATAACCGCCACTCACAATGTTGGCTATGAATTCGTCAACTGGACTGGAAGTACTGGCTGTCTTGGTGCCGAAAGTCACACAATTACTATTGATGCCAACAAAACTTGTACGGCTAACTTTATTGCTACATATGCCCTCACAATTGCCGCTGGCGCCAACGGTACCGTAAACACGGCAGTAAATGGCATATATAATTCAGGCGATACCCCAACCATTATTGCAACCCCTAGTACACATTATGAATTTTCTAGCTGGTCTGGAGGCGGAAATTGCCCTGGCACACAAACTCATACGATCTTGATGAACGCAGCCCAAAACTGTACGGCTAACTTTACAATTATTAACTACGTGCTATCAACGTCTGCCGGTACAGGTGGTAGTGTAATCGCTGGCGGAATCTACAACTCTGGAACAACTCAAACTATCACCGCAACTCCTGCTACTTATTATGATTTTACCAGTTGGACTGGAAGTGCCGGCTGTAGCGGCATCGCTATCCACACGATTTATATGGATGGTGCAAAAAACTGTGTAGCTAGCTTTACGCCTACGCCAATTAGTACTCCTACAATGACGACTGTATCGAATTCATCTAACACAACCACGACTACATGGACATGGCCGGCAGTGACCTGTACCGGCAACACCGCCAGATACCAATATCAGTATTCCTACGAAGGTTACACCAGCAGTTGGACTGGGCCACAGGCTGGCACTTCAGTCGCCAAAACTACCGCCAATGAAGGCTATAATTACTCCTTAGCCGTACAGGCCCAATGCTACAATACTGCCACAACCAGCAGTTGGAGTGCATCCAATATTTCTAGCTATATTAGGCCAGTTTCTTCGCCAACTATGCCCGCAGCAACCACGCCACCATGGACTATAACCAGATTAAATGGTAACCATGTTCCGCCAGTAACTGTCCAACTCAGTACAACCGCTAGCTGCGGCACAGGAGTGTTATTATACTCAATGCTTGATATGTACACCGAAAGCTGGGCTTGGAGCCCATCAGGCTTAAATGGTTGGTTATCAGATGTCACTGGAGGCTCTCACGCCGGAGCAACTGGTTGGTGGTGGGGGATGGGCTATAGGGGGACCACCATGACGGTTGCCAGCGATAGCAACACCAACGATATTCCAACTGGCAAGAAATTCAAAGAGAGTATTGTCCTAAAATGCGTAAACCAAACAACATCACGAGAAAGCGCAACAACTTCTGTAGTCGCTGGCGAAGGCCTGTTATTGTCAATCCCGTAACAAATAACATTAACATCAAGTAGGTAGGTATGACAAAAAAGAAAATTATAATAATCATCGTATCAATACTAATTTTTGTATCAATTATTGTCGGCACAATTCTAATCTTAAATGCCAACAATGGCGGCAATAATACAGCCAAAGAAAAAACTCCTGAACAGATTGCCCAGATTAGAACAGACGCCAATAACCTCAAATCACTTGCCATACAATCCATACAGGACGGCGATTATAGCAATGCAATGACACTTCTACAATCTGCAAAAGATAGTCTTACTGAAATTGACGACCAAGAGAACCTGGTTGATGTCGAATCACTAATATTCCAAACTGAAATTAACCTAAACCCACCAGCCATAGTTGAAGACACTTTGCCAAGTTTCTAAGTATAATTTCTAACTAGTTCTAATCCGACGATAGGCAAATTTTGCGGCTGGTCGCCAACTGGTATTGGCATCACTATCAAACTGATAAACAACACCATTTTTAACTTCACTAATCATAATTAATGCTGGATTATATGGTGCCAAGGTCTTGTAGTACAAAATATCCTCGTCGCTAATATGGCTTCGGCCCGGAAAAACATCGTGAAATTTCTTGCGACCAACTTCATCGAAGTACATTGGTCGGCCCTTTGGTGGGACATAAAATTCAGCCTTTAGCCCCATATGTGAAATAATCTTTCGAACATCTGATAATAGCAATTTAGACTTGCCAGAAATATATAAATATAGCTGTTTTTTAGAAGTTAAAAATAAGGTTGCCTCGGCAGTATGGCTAATCGGCACACGGAAAACGATTGCCTGCCTAACATCGGCATCAACCCCAAAATAATCTTTGATTGCGCGTTCTAGCGCCAACTCGTCATACATTTTGTCTCCCATATAAATACTATTGTAACACCTTGGGTGGCAGATTATATATTTTGGATTATAAAAACCTAGAGCATCTAGTGCGCTGCCATTACAAACACATCTGCAGCCCGAGCTCAATAGGGCGCCGGGGCCCCTAGTGGGCGCGGCGCGAAGCCGTGTTTGCAATGATAGTGCATTAGAGGCGACACTAGTGATTAAGTATCTAATCAACTACAATATAAACAATGGATTATGCAAAAAGGTATGCCAAACTAAATTCAGCCCAAAAGTCGGCCGTTGATAAAATTGACGGACCAGTCATCGTCATCGCTGGGCCAGGTACTGGCAAAACTGAACTTCTTAGCGTTAGAACGGCCAATATCTTGCAGAGGACCGACACTCTACCAGAAAATATCCTTTGTCTGACATTTACCGAAAGTGGCGCCAGCGCCATGCGCAAACGTCTAGCCGAAACAATCGGCAAAGATGCCTATAAAATCGCCGTTCACACATTTCACAGTTTTGGTTCAGAGGTAATTAACCAAAATGGTAAATTTTTTTATCAAGCCGCTCATTTTAGACCAGCCGACGAGCTAAGTAGTTACGAAATTATCAATAGCATATTTGAGCAACTCGATTTTAACAACCCAATTGCCAAAAAAATGAACGGCGAGTATACATATCTTTCTGACAGCCTAAAAGCAATCTCTGAACTCAAAGCTAGTGGTCTAGTTGGTGATGAGATTATAAAAATAATAGATGAGAATAATGCCGTAATCGAAAAAGCCGAACAGTTACTATCGCCAATTTTTGCCAATCATATTGATAAAAAAACTGCCGAGCAAGCCGCGAAGCAGGTTGAAGCCATTCGCCGCAGCGACGGGGAAGTGATTCTATCAACAATCTTGCCACTATCTGGCATACTGGCCGACTCACTTCAGACCGCAACTAACGAAGCTATTAGTGGCAATTCAACCAAGCCAATAACCGCTTGGCGCAACCAATGGTTCACCAAGAACAATGAAGGTGATTTTGTACTTAAATCGCGCGAAAGACAGCTTAAACTGCGAGCCCTGGTTTTTGTCTATGACCAATATCTATCCAGGATGCAAGAGGCCTCGCTATACGATTTTGACGATATGATTCTGCGAGTCGTTCACGCCATGGAAGTGTTCGATGAGTTACGCTTCAACCTCCAAGAAAAGTATCAATACATTATGGTTGATGAATTCCAAGACACCAATATGGCCCAAATGCGAATTTTGCATAATTTAACCAACAACGAAGCCCAAGCTGACACACCGAATATCCTAGTAGTGGGGGATGACGATCAGGCAATTTATAGTTTTCAAGGCGCCGACATCAGCAATATTCATAATTTTCTAGCCAATTTCCCAAAAGCCGAACTAATTAACTTAACCGAAAATTACCGCTCAACAGCCGAAATTTTGCAATCATCCAGAAACGTCATATTGCAAGGCAATGATAGGCTAGAAAACCACATCAAAACACTAAACAAAGAACTAACTGCTAATATTAAATCTCCAGAAACCAGTATCTGCTTAAATGAAGCCGAAACCTCTGCCGATGAAAGACATTGGCTAATTAATGATGTAAAATCCCGAATAAACTCAGGTGAAAAACCGAACAATATCGCCATCTTTACTCGACGGCACAAAGAGATAAACGACTTATTGCCATATTTTTTTCGAGCCGGCATTGCTGTTAATTACGAACGACGCGACAACGCCCTTGACTTGCCACCAATTAAAATCATTGAGCAACTTTCCAGACTATTATTAAATATTGCCAAAGGCAATCACGACGATATCAATGCCAGTTTGCCCGAGATATTAGCTCACCAAATGTGGGGGATTCCTGCGATTAGCCTTTGGAAATTAAGTCTAGATTCTTTTGATAAACATAGTCGCTGGCTTGATAATATGGCTACCTCGCCTGAATTTTCTACAATACATAATTGGCTGATTAATACCGCATCACATATTAATGAACTGCCACTTGAGCAAATTTTGGACATTATCATTGGTAAGCCCGTCTCAGACAGTGACTCAAAAACCGACTTTATAAGCCCAATTTATAATTACTTCTTTTCAAAAGACAAATTAACAATTAACCCAAGCGAATACTTGATATACCTTGAAGCCCTGCGCTCGATCAGGTCGCAACTACGCGAATATCGCCCGAACGAGCAACCAACCCTATCAACATTCATTGAATTTATCTCACTAAATCGAAAAATTGGCAGTACGATTAGTGTCATCCGCCGTTCTACTGAGTCAGAAAATGCCGTCAATATTATGACAGCCCACAAATCAAAGGGCCTTGAATTTGATACTGTTTATATTGTCAATGCTGTCGATTCAATTTGGGGCGAACGCGCCCGCAGTCGCAATCGGCTAATTAGTTACCCAGAAAATATGCCTCTGGCTCCAGCTGGCGAAACAGAGGATGAAAGATTGCGTCTTTTTTATGTCGCCATGACACGCGCCAAAAAGCTATTAAATATTAGTTACAGCCTGGGCGATGACAATGGCAAGAAAACACTTCGAGCTAGTTTTTTAGTTGGCGAAAAATGGCCGGCAAAAACCATCCAAACGCCTCAAACAGTTGAAATGTTAGCCGAAGCCGCCGAACTTGCCTGGTACCAGCCTTTAATTGACCCGACAACGACCAATATGCACGACTTACTGCTACCGACGCTTACAAATTACAAGTTAAGCGTTACGCATCTGCAAAACTTCCTTGATGTCTCGGGTGGCGGACCAGCTATGTTCTTATTGCAAAATCTATTACGTTTTCCTCAGGCCAAAAGCCCCAGCTTGGCTTATGGGACTGCCGTTCACAGTACGCTACAAGCCGCCCACGACCACCTGGTTTCAACCGGCAAGACTCAGGCAGTTGAAGATATTGTTTCTAATTTTGAAACAATTCTAACCAACCAACATATGGCAAAGAAAGATTTCAATAGCTTTTTGCAAAAAGGTATTAGCAGTCTGATTGCGTTTTTGGATCAAAAATATTCTACATTTCAAAGGACCAGCCAAACTGAACTAGATTTTTCAAAACAACACTCTATTGTTAACGAAGCTCATCTGACGGGTAAGTTAGACTTGGCCGATATCGATAAAACTAACAAATCTATGGTCATTACTGACTACAAAACCGGCAAACCATCAAATAATTGGGCCGGCAAAGATGACTACGAAAAAATTAAGTTGCATAAATACAAACAGCAACTGCTTTTCTATAAACTATTAGTTGAAAATGCCCGAGATTATCGTGGATTCCAAGTAAAAAAGGGGATTATGCAATTCGTTGAACCAACGACTTCCGGCCAAATACTATCACTCGAGGACGACTTTAGTGCTGATGAACTAGAGCGATTTAAAAAATTAATTAGTGCTGTCTGGGCCCACATTACCCAGCTTAATTTACCAGACATTTCTAAATACAGTCCTAATTACAAAGGCGTATTAGACTTTGAACAAGATTTAATTGATAATATCATATAGGGCCCTTGACGAAGTGTTAACTGTCTGATATATTATCGACAACGCAGAAGAGCGGGGAAATTTTACGGACGTAGGCCCGTAGTATTTTACCCCCAGTGCTCACTGCGAGGTGCAGTGCTAGAAGTTCAGGCGAAACCAGCCTCGACCATCCAGCCCTCCTAGTTGCAAGCTCCACCCATTCTCGGCCCTTTGCCAACCAAAACTCGTTTTGGAAGGCCGTCACCGTCTACCAATGCCAAAATTGGTGACGACCGGAAGGGAGCCTACGGGTCCAATCTTGCTTCTAGCCGCCTGCACCCACCCCATTACGCCCCGATTTGTCGCCATTATTGGCACAAATCGGGGCTTTCCCTTTCCCCCCCAATCATTCCCCAAAGGAGGTGATTCGATTGGACAAGTCCGAACAGGCCTACCGCAACGCTGCGATCGCAGTTGCAGCCGGTACAGCCTCCGAGCTGCAAAAACAGCTCAACAGCGACATGGCAAAAGTCGCCGGCCAAATGGGCAGAGATGCCCGTGACGCCGAGAAAAAAGTTGGCCAGAAATGACCAGCCTTCGCCAGCCTCCATCCCGTCATTAACCTGACAGGATGGGGGCATTTTTAATTGACAGTACCATATGAGATAATAGGCTATAAATTATGACAAATTTTTGGAATAAATTACCGAAACCATTTTTTGGGCTGGCTCCAATGGAGGCAGTTACTGATATTGTTTTTCGTCATGTTGTGGCTTCAGCTGCCAAGCCTGACATATTTTTTACCGAATTTGTTAATGCCTCTAGTTTTTGTAGCAAAAAGGGCACTATCAGCACACGCGGTCGTCTAGAATTTACTGATGACGAACAGCCAATAATTGTTCAAATTTGGGGCAAAAAGCCTAATGAATTTGCCATTATGAGTCAGGCAATGGCCGAAAAAGGCTTCGTCGGAATTGATATTAATATGGGCTGTCCAGATAAGTCAGTCGTTCATGGCGGTTCGGGCAGTGGGCTAATCCGCACACCTGAACTGGCCGGTGAGCTTATTGCTGCCGCAAAAACCAGTGGTTTGCCAGTTAGTGTCAAAACCAGACTGGGGGACACTAAAGTGGAGGAATGGCGCAACTGGCTGACATATTTACTTCAGCAAGACCTCGCCAATCTGACAATTCATTTACGAACTCGCAAAGAAATGACCAAAGTCCCAGCCCACTATGAATTAATACCTGAAATTAAAAAACTTCGTGATGAAATAGCACCAAACACCCTACTAACAATTAACGGCGACGTCACCAATCGGCAACAAGGCGAGGAATTAGCC
>CAIMUU010000044.1 GCA_903844835.1 uncultured bacterium
AATCTGCCAGTGCCAGTTCGTTTCCACAAACAACAAGCTGTTTTTTTGACGTAAGTGAGATACGACTTGATGGCAAGTTAAAATCTTTGATAATTCGTTTTACTAATCTATTAAGATTGACTGGTCCCAGTTGAAGTTTGGCGCTGTCTAGCCGAGATAGGTTCAAGAGCATTTCAGCAAGTTTTGAGAGTTTATCAATTTCTTCGAGATTGCTAGCCAATGTCTCCTTTAGGTCAGATACATTGGTTGATTTATCGCGCAAGGCAACTTCAATCTCGGTCTTCATAGCGGCGAGTGGCGTACGAAGCTCATGGCTGGCATCACTCGTAAAGCGTGACTGAGCTTCGTGGGCTTTTTCAATCGGCAATAGATTGCGACGGGCCAAGAAATAGCTAACAAAACCGCCAACAATAAAGACTACAAAATTAACGTACAGTAATACGATTGATAGATTTGACTGGGCTTGGCTGAGCTCGGTATCTATTAGTAAGTTAGTAGTGGCATTAAGCGGAGATAGTTCGCTTGATAATTGCATCCCGGATTGAAAACGACCCAATCGCATCTCGACCTCATCATAGGCGACATTATAAATAACAAAGCTAAAAATGATACTTAGCGTGACTAAAATCAATAAATACCAACCTGTTAGTCGGAGAGTCGTAGATCTAAACATCGAATAGTATCCTTAATTGGATTCAATTTTGTAGCCAAAGCCTCGTGCAGTTTGCAAAAGGTGTGGTCCGTCAAATGGGTCGTCAATTTTTTGTCTAAGATACTTCATATATACTTCGACAGTGTTCGGAAGGACGTCGGCATTATAATCCCAAACATGGCTGATAATAGTATCTTTGTTACTTGGGCGACCCTGGTTGCGTAGCAAAAATTCTAGTAAAGCAAATTCTTTGCTGGTTAGTGTGATAGGCTTGTCGGCACGTTTAACTTCGAAAGTAACAGTGTTAAGTGATAAATCGCCGGCTGTTAGAATAACCTGTTGGACTTCGATTGGTCGGCGCAGTAAGGCGCGAATTCTGGCGAGAAGTTCCTCGAGGGCGAACGGCTTTACGAGATAGTCGTCAGCTCCGGCATCAAGGCCAGTAGTTCTGTCGGCAATCGTGCCTTTTGCAGTTAACATAATAACGGGAGTATGGATTTTAGCCTTGCGCATGGCCTTGATGATGCCAATGCCGTCATATTCTCCTGGGAGCATTCTGTCAATAATGGCTAGGTCGTAAGGTTCTGTTGTTGCCATAGCATAACCATCGTCACCGTCAAAAGAGACGTCGACAGCATAATTTTCTTGTTCTAGGGCTTTTTTAAGGGCTCGGGCTATTTTGTGTTCATCTTCAATAATAAGTATTCTCATACCATATATTATACACCATACCTAGCTTAGGAATCGCTTAAGTAGTTGTGTAATTTTACTATATAAATCATAGTTATGCATTCTAATGTTATAATATCGATATGAATGTAAAAATTGAAATAGATACAAAGACGTTTGTGCGCTTTTGGTTAGTTGTAATTGGTTTTGTGCTGTTTGCTTTTGCTGTTTACAGTGCTCGTGTCGCTTTGATAATTCTTGGCTCAGCCATCTTTTTTGCTATCGCTCTTAGCCCAGCAGTAAATCGAATCTCAAGAATATTGCCAAAAAGAAGCCGAGTATTTAGTACGGCAATATCTTATATTGCTGTCGTTTTGGCGATTGGCTTGTTTGCATTTTTGATTGTTCCGCCAATCGTTGACCAGACCGTTAAGTTTGCTCAATCAGTACCAAGTTTAGTTGATACTGCCGCAAAACAATATGATGGCGTAAATTCATTAATTGCTCGTTATAATCTTCAGCCGGAATTTACTAAAGTAGTTACGTCTATCAAAGATGGTGCCACTAGTTTTGCATCTAGTTTTGGTACTAACTTGTTAACTGGTATTGGTTCAGTATTTTCAACTGTTGCAGCAATTATTTTAGTACTTGTTCTAGCATTTCTAATGCTCGTTGAAGGCCCAACTTGGTTAAACCGATTGTGGTCGGCCTATGCCGATAAAGATCGCATGGAGAGGCACGAAAACCTACTTAGGCGAATGTATTCAGTCGTGACTGGCTATGTGACTGGTCAATTAACTGTCTCGGCATTGGCAGGCCTAGTCTCGGGCCTAGTCGTCTTTATACTTAGCTTATTTTTCAATGTACCTTCTAGTTTAGCCATACCTGCAATGGCTATCGTATTCATTTCATCACTTATTCCTCTCTTTGGGTCAACAATTGGTGCGGTGCTTTTGACAGCAGTATTATTACTTAATGATGTCACGGCGGCAATCATATTCTTTATTTTCTTTATTGTCTATCAGCAAATTGAGGCAAACTATATTTCGCCAAAGATTCAATCAAAAAAGATTGACCTTTCACCATTGGCAATTCTAGCTTCAGTTACCATCGGCATTTACTTGTTCGGTATTGCTGGTGGTATTATCTCTATCCCTATTGCCGGCTGTTTAAATATTTTGGCTATCGATTATTTTGCATCAAAAAAGAAGTCAACCCCTGTAAAAAATTTGATTGATGAAATTGCCAAGACAATTAAGTCTTAGGTTCCGTCATATAATTATTGGCGGTAGATTATTTCTTTGAAGTTTGGTATTCCCAAATACTATCGTGTTCGGTGTCTCTGACAATAATGTTCTGCGCTAGCAGTTGGCCCCTAAGTTGATCGGACTTGTTCCAATCCTTTTGGCTACGAGCATTTTTGCGTTCAAGAATAATTCGCTTGGCATCATCGGATATATCTGGGGTGCTACTAACTAATTGTAATCCAAGTACTTCATCAATTGTGTCCAACATTTGGACAAATGAAGCTCGGTCAATATTCGCAAGTTGAGTCTTTGCAACCTTAGAAAATGTTTCGTCAATAATTTTTAAGGCGTCTGGCGTCCCAAGATCATTACTTAGAGCTTCGATAATTGCGCCAGGCACAGCATAAAGCGGAATAGTTTTGTCGTTATCGGAAATATCACTGTCGCTTCTTAGGGTGTCGTGAATTTGGTGCCGCAGGGCAGCAATATTGCGCCAGTTATTTAGTCGATTTCGAGCAGCTTCGAGGCTATCAAAAGTAAAATTACTTTCATTTCGGTAGTTACCTTGTAAAACAAGTATGCGGAAGTCTAGTAATGAAAAACCATTTGCCTCAATGTCATCAAGCGAAAAGACATTGCCGAGGGACTTACTGATTTTAGTGCCATTGATCATCATAAAATTATTATGAAGCCAATAATTACTGAAGCGAACGCCAGTAGCGGCTTCAGATTGAGCAATTTCATTAGTATGGTGCACTGGGATAGCATCAATTCCGCCAGTGTGAATATCGATAGTCTTGCCAAGTATACTCATTGCCATTGCACTACATTCTAGATGCCAACCAGGAAAGCCGTTCGGCGGGTTCACGGTCTGACGACCCATGACTGGTAGCCCATCTTCTACTACATCCCCTGGGGTCTCCCATTCCATATCGCGTTTTTCGCCTTCTGGAGAAAATTTCCAAAGCGCAAAATCGCTGGGATTATGTTTTTCGGGATTAAATTCTATGCGGGCACCAGCTTTTTGTTCGTCAAGATTAAGGTGGGCAAAGTCGGCATAAGTCGAAAACTTTGAAGTGTCAAAATAAA
>CAIMUU010000045.1 GCA_903844835.1 uncultured bacterium
CATATATATAAATTTAAATCAATTGGGCGCTAATGACTATTTCCCGCTTGGGACTGAGCTAGATACTCTGCTTTGTGGCCTGTCGTTTGGGTCGTTGGTGGTACTTGTTAGGTTAGTCCCAACCGCATTAGGCAATATAGCATAATTTAATCTGCCAAAGCTTTTTCTGTCATGGGCGGTAATTTGATGACGAAGTAGCGTCATTTTGACCATATGACTTTTCTGCTCGCTGGTAAATTCTTCGGCTGGCAGTTCTGGTTGGGTATTTTTGTTTTCAAATTCGGACATTGAACATAGAGTAACACAAAACATACAAAAAATCAATTAGGCATGAGCATTTTATAGCGATAAGTTCTTGATGGTCTGCATTGTTCTCATGCTATAATTATTTTATGGAACCTGAAAAGCAAAATAATTATTGGGGCAATCAGCCTACGGAGGATAAATTGGACCAGCCAACAGAGATGTACGCTCCTCAGACTGACGATGACGAACCTGCCGATTTGCCCGAGTCAGCCCCTGACGAACCGATAGAAGATAACACCCCAGTTTATTGGAGCGCCAGTGAATATGTCAAATATGACAAGAATGCGCTGTGGTTTGTCGGTTTGGGCGTTGTAGCATTGGCCTTTATTGTTGTTGATTTCTTGGCTTTTAAATCTTATACATTCTCTGCCCTAGTGATAGTGATGGTGATAGCCATAATTGTCTTGTCATTACGCCCGGCTCGGACCATTAATTACACTCTAAGTGGCGACCATGGTCTGTATATCGGCGACAAACTTTATCATTTTAGTGAATTCAAATCGTTTGGCCTAGTTAAGGACCATGACCAACATTCGATAATGTTAATACCAATAAAACGATTCTCGCCTGGTGTTTCTGTATATTTTCCCGAAGAAGTTGGCGAAAGAATTGTTGATATTTTTGGTGCAAGGTTACCGATGGAAAATCGCAAACTAGATATTATTGATATTGTTGTCCAAAAATTGCGACTTTAATTTAGGGTTTTTATAAATAAAGCCGTCTTGGGGCCCCTACCATATCCTATGGCCCTGTGATACAATTGCTGGTATTCTGCCGTCCACGGTTAGAAAGCACCTTCTAGTTACATGAAAAGTAGGGTTACCATGTCATACGACATGGCCGTACGACGCCATGCGACATCGCGTGGTCGAATGATATGGTCTGTTGAATGGGTAGTGGCCCTGCATTTTGCACCCGTAGCTTAGCTGGATAGAGCGCTGGCTTGCGGAGCCGGAGATCACAGGTTCGAATCCTGTCGGGTGTACCAATAAAAATCCCCCACTTTTTATAGTGGGGAATTTTTTTGGTCCAGCCCTTCAGGGTTCGAACACTTTAATCTCCGAAGGAGTCACAGGTGAGACCCGCCCGTGGCGGGTCGCAAGGAAACCTCCCGATGCAAACTGTGTTTGCAATCGCGAAGTTTCGGGGTCGCGGAACGTGACCGAATCCTGTCGGGTGCGTTAATTAAAATCCCCCACTTTTATTGTGGGGGATTTTCTTGATTTTATAATTGTTGTTAAAACGCCAAAGTATAAGTTAATGTCACAAAATCACTTTCAGTGGTTGAGTAGACAGTGTCTTCGTATTGCAACTTTAGATTTGTGGCATCTTTATAAACTTCAAATACTAGGTTGCCGGTTGAGGTTTCGTCGTTTGACAAGCTTCCGCCGTCAAAGGCGTTGTCGACGTCGGCATAGCTTGCCGTGTCGGTGCTACCGTTGTCATTTACTTCAAACCCGTAGGAGCTGATATAGCCGTCGAAAGAGTCGCCTTTGTTTGTTACGGAAACATTTAATACAATTAACTCATTGCCATCAGCAGCTTCATAGTATGAGTCATCTGGTATGTAGTTGCGTTGAACTGAGTTAATTGTGACTTCAAAGTTATCAAATATTGCGGTTTCGCCTTTGGCAAAATCCTTAGTAGCGGCAATTTGAGTGTCGTAGTCGCCAAAGATAGTTTCGCTGTCGGTAATAATATTGTTGCCTATTGCGGCAATGCCCAATATCGTTGCGATTATTGCAAACGAAACAATAATATTCCAAATCGTGGCAAGAGCACCGGTCACAATTCCGGCGATTGACATACCTTTGCCAATTTTTCGTTTAAGAGCAATAATTCCAAGGACTATAGCGACAATACCTAGAATCAGCCCTAGAAATGGCACCCAACCAAATACGATTGAACAAATACCGACAACCATCGCTGCAATTGCTAGGCCTTTGCTACCCGTTGCGGTTGGCGTTGCAGGTGTTTGGGCTGCGGCTACTACTGGCTCGGCCTGCTCTGGCTGAGCTGTTTTCGGTTGACTTTCACTTGCTTCGTTTTTCATTGTTTTCTCCCCCTAAATAATATTTAAATTATATATCATACGGTCATTTTAGGCTATTTATCTGTTAAAATGTATTATGTTACGCGTGGAGGGGTGGCCGAGTGGTTGATGGCGCTGCTCTCGAAAAGCAGTATCTTGAGAAATTAGGATCGCGAGTTCAAATCTCGCCTCCTCCGCCAAAAATAAATAAGCGACCAGAAGGTCGCTTATTTATTTTGCCCAATGGGCAAGATTCAAACTCGGCGACCGCATCAGTAAACTGATGCTCGCGAGTATCGCTACGCTCTTCCGCTTGCTTGATAATAAAATGCTTCGCACTTTCTTATCTTCGCTACGCTCCACCAAATCTCGCCTCCTCCGCCAAAACAAATAGACGACAAAATGTCGTCTATTTTTTGTAAAAAAATCTCTTAAGCCTCAGGTTCGGTTGAAGCAGATTTTTTCTTCATACTTTTTTTGGCGCGGTACATCTTTTGTTCGGCTCGATTTTTGGTGTCATCAAGTGTTGTATCGCTTTTCCCATTATTAGAATTGCTATGGAATACGGCAACACCGGTGGCAAAATCGAGTGGTGGTGTATTCTTTTTAGCGCCATCCATAATTGAATTCATCCTGTAGTTCACGTACTCTTCAAAAAAGCTGTCACCGCTACTATTGCGGATAAGAATAATAAATTCATCGCCAAAACCGTAAGGACGGATAACCGTATCTTCCTCGCGAACATTTCTCTTTAGGTATTTTGAGATATTAACAATCATCTGGTCGCCGGCATCATGGCCACCGCCTAGTTCAATTGGGGTGTCGTTAATCTCTTTTAGACCATTGGCATCAATATAGACAACTGCAATTTTGCCTTCGTCGGTTTTGGGGTTAAAGTTTTCTTTTTTGATCTTATTGTAATAATTGATATTAAAACAACCAGTCAGCCTATCTTCGAACAAGTGCTTTTCGGCTTCTTCTAATTTATCCTGGAGGGCTTCAAGCG
>CAIMUU010000046.1 GCA_903844835.1 uncultured bacterium
AAAAAGCGCAGAAATTGATAAACGTGACCAGAGAATGTCTCGAAAATGCAATCAATGTTGCGGTGGTTGATAATAAAATTGGCGCAATTGGTCAAGCAGTACAGGAGCATGCCGAAGTGAATGGTTTTGGCGTTGTTAGAGATATGGTTGGTCATGGCATTGGGGTTGATCCGCATATGGAACCAAGAATTCCCAATTACGGTAAGAAAAATAAAGGGCCAAAAATTGTTGAAGGTGCTGCTTTGGCCATAGAACCAATGATTACGATGGGGGACTATAATTTGAAAATTGACCCGGATGGATGGACTGTTCGAACAGTTGACGATTCCTTGGCAGCGCATTTTGAACATACGGTGGTTATTGTTAAGGGACAGCCAATCGTTGTGACCGCTTAACAGAGAGGGATGGAGGGACAATTAAGCTTAAAAGAAAAAACTTGATTCTAATAATTAGTCTTTTTTCAGTATGTGTCCTTGCATACCTATTTTTAGTTTTCTATAAGGCCGATGAAGTTATCCCTATTGGTACTACTCAGGTAGCTAACTTAACTAACAACGGTGTAGATTATCCAGAAAGTACGGTAGAAGCTCCCAAGATTCCTAAATATGAGAAGTTTGAACTCACCTTTGATATCAACAGACTAAATTCTCCCGGTGGTACTGTCACCAGTAACTTAAATACAGAAGTTGATGCTGGCACCATTAACCCCTACTGGCCATATGATGCCAATCCAGATGTAAATCAATTTTGGGCCAATAATCATTCGGAATGGAGTATAGATACCGATTATGCTATTGGCAATAATCATGTCCAGCATAACGGCGTAATCTATGGCTGCATCAAAACTACCCCGATTATTTGGAAACTAGCCGCAAATTATACTACCAACACGATTATTAGACATAGTAACTCAACTTATAAAGCGATCAAAAATGAGACTTGGTCGGGAACAATAGCTAGTGCTGCTAATGAGCCGGGAGTGGGGACTGATTGGGCAACTTATTGGGTTCTGGATACTACTATCAATCCTAGTCTTGAGCCAGGCGGAGTTGGCAATTGGCAGGAATACTGGCTCCCAAATCCACCAGATCCGATTCCGGCAGGCAAAGGGATTTCGATTGACGGTCTTTTTTCCAATGATAATTGGGAAACCATAAAAACTGTCCCCGGCTTTTATTTTCAAGACTATCAAAGGAGACAGATTGGCACAGGAACCGGCTATAACAGTGAGTCAATGATTGCAAATGGCCAGCCACAATGGAAAATACGTTTTGCACCCACCGAGGTGGGTAATTGGCAATACAAGATTCGCGTCACCGACTCATCTGGCGTAACCAATTATCTGGCAGATAATCCGATAACATTTTCTGTTGTTTCATCTTCCAGCCATGGCTTCGCTAAGGTAAGCCCAACCGATTCAAGATATTTTGAACTTTCAGATGGCACTACTTTGATGGGGCCAAGCGTCAATGAACCGTCAATAAGCTCAACCTTTGAAGCTGATACCATATTAAATAAATATGGTGAAAATGACGTTAAAATTGTTCGTTATATAATGATGAGTGTTGGCTGGCAAAATCCGTTTGGTGGCGCTGATAATATCAGTGCTAGCACGAAGATTAGCGGACAAAATGGCGGCGGCCCAAATTGGAACTATCGTCTAAGATTAGCCACAGTCGGTGGCAAAAAATTTGATGATAAGTTTGCGTCTATTATTGCTCCGAAAAACCTCGCTGATTCTGAAGCTTTTCCTGGCCAACTGGATCAAAATGTTAGCTTGATCGGCGGCAAGAAATATCAACTGTCCGGATGGATTAAAACAGAAAATCTAACAGGAGGGGCAGCTGTCCCATTTCTTAGCACTGCCACCGGCACCCCAATTTCCGAGGCAAACGACTGGACTGAATTTAAAGTTGATTTTACTCCTCCGACAGATAAAAATATTACTACACTTGGTATTAAAAATACCGCAACATCAGGCAATGTTTATTTTGACGATGGCTCTTTGAAATCAAGTGACGATGGAGGCATAACTTGGTCTGGGGAACTACT
>CAIMUU010000047.1 GCA_903844835.1 uncultured bacterium
ACATCGGCAAAGACAACTTTTTCCTTATCAACGCCATATAATTTAGCCTTTGACCTACCAAAGCCCATCGCCTGATTATTTTGGCCCTGAGCTTGACGCATCATATATGCAAAAATTCCAGCAATCAAAAGAATCGGGACAACAATTGCTGCCAAGCTCCAAATTGTATCGCCAGTTGTTGAAACTGGAACAATCTTAACCTGGACTGGCGCATCGGCCAACAAGCCCTGGTCTAGGAGACTGACATTGCTTTGTTTGACGGTTTGTTCTGTTGCGACCGTTTCGCCTTTTAGGGTAACCTTTACGTTATCACCCTGGACTTCTAGAAGTGTTATTTCACCAGCATTAGCTTGCTTGACTACATCAGAAATCGCCACACTCTTAAGGTTATCCTGCGGTGATAATAATGCGATACCACCCAAAACCAATAGGGCAATAATGCCCCAAAATATGCCTAGTCTTATTAGATTAGTTGGTTTTTTATTAGTCGGAACGGGGATTTTCATTGCCATAAATGTTAATTATTCCTTTCGGCCGGTCATCAAAATTTCAATATTTCTCTAACTATTTTACCAGTTCAACCGTAAAATTACGAGAGGTGAAGTTAAACTCAATACCACCCCCAGCATGATATTTCTTATGCTGTTTGGCCGTCTTAATGGCGTGTAAGGCCTTTTCTAATTGAGGGCGAGTTAGTTTGCCATTAACAATCTGACGCAAACACTCCATCCCAGTCGCAACGTCAATATGAGTAAAAAAATATCGGCTGTAGGTGATTGGCCCAATAGTACCCGAAGCACTAACCGACTGAAGCTTACTACTATCGGCAATTAACCTATCAACCTCTTTATTAATCGCCTTCTTCAGCGACTTTTGCTCAGCCCACAGACCCAATAATTGCAACTTAATGTCATTGTCTAAATTTAGCATCTGATGACGAATCCGATTGCGCAGATAATCGTCACTAACATTCGTGCTGTCATCGCGCCAAGTCAAGTTATGGTTTTTGGCATAATTCATAATCTCGAGCTTGGTTAAATGGGTAAGTGGGCGAGTTACATCCGAGTCCATTGCCGCCAAACCGCGCCAACCAGTCCCACGCATTAAATTGATTGCAACCGTTTCAACTACATCATCGGCATGATGAGCTGTAACTATTTTGGCATTATGCTTTTTAGCTACCTCTCGTAAGAATTTATATCGACGGCTTCTAGCTAATTCCTCACTAGCCTTTTTGCCCAATTCTTCGCGCCTTGTTTCAAATGGTAAGTCGTACTTCCTGGCTAGTTCGGCCACAAAAATAGCATCACTAGCCGAATCATCACGAATACCATGATCAAAATGGGCAACCACTAATTCAAAATCCGGTTGTTTCGACAGCATATCTAATAAGACCACCGAATCCACCCCGCCACTAACTGCTAAAACATATTTTCCCATGCCTCCATTAATTATAGTTGATATCAAAAATATTCTTAAAAAATCATAGATATCTTGTACTGCCAAACGAAATTTTTGCCTTGACTACCCCGTCAGTGTTAAGAGTAGCCGCCGAGTGAATCATTCGCTCACCAAAACGCTGATTAATAGTATCAATTGCAGCCACCAATTGTTGCTCACGGACCAGCTGGTCATTAAACAAACTAATTTGCGGGTTGTCATTATTTGATAACTCATAACAATGTAGCCCAATCTCGCGAATGCCACATGGTGCCCTCAAAAACAATTGCTGTGCCAACAAATTGATTGTGCTATTGCTATAAAAAGGCAATTGGCACATTTTGCTGGAATGCCAATACTTATGCTGATCGGTCCTAACATAAACATAAATACCGCGCGCTAGCTTTTTTTGCGTCCTCAATCTAGAACCAATCGACTCACATAAATTGTGCAGCCTAGCAATAATTTCACCGTGTTTTAGATTACGATTTTCTAAAACATATTGCCGGCCAATCGTCTGGGTATCACTTTCATAGTCATCAACTTCGTAACCCCGCAATCGCTGGTACCATTGCCCGCCACAAATGCTCTTAAAAACAACTTTTTCCAAGGCCACACTACTGGCATCCAAAAATTCCAATGGCGTATATATCCCAACCGCATTTAATCTACGCTCCATCGCCCCGGCTATGCCAGTTAAGTCAGTTAGTTTCAAAGTTTGCATAGTCGCCCGTAAATTTGTGGCGTCGATTATATCCAAGCCATCAGGCTTATGAAGGCTGGCTGCCATTTTAGCCAAAAACCGATTCGGCCCAATCCCTACATTACAACGCATTGCCACGCCAATTTCGGCGCGCAATCGCCTTTTTATTTCGTGACCAATTTCAACTAATGATGGGGGATTGGGCAAATGATGAAAATCCATTACCCCTTCATCGATACTTTTCATAACAACATGTGGCGAATAGTCATTTAGAATTGCCATTAATTTTTGATAGACAAATCGGTACTTCGCCGGGTCACTCTCGAGGGCCACTAATTTTGGCTCCAATCTTAAGGCCTCAACCAATTTCATACCAACCTTGATACCCTTTGCTTTAGCCTCATAGCTAGACGCAATAATACTGGTGTAGATAGTCCGACGGTTAACTATAGCCACTGGCCGACCGCGCAGTAATGGCCTAGCCTGTTGTTCGATAGTCGCAAAAGCCGAATTCAAATCAACATGCATAATTAGTGATTTTTCAAAGTTATACATCGCTACGCTCCGACTCTCGCGTTAAATGCCAAGTCAACCTTTCAGCATCAAATTCCAACCGATAATCAGTCATCCCATCAGTCACGTCAAAAATATGCAACATACGCTTGCCTTGCACACTAGGATGACGCAAGCCAATTTCCGTGACAGTAACTTCTCGACTACTTTTGCGCCTGAATCTAAGTGGCCGGCAAGGGTTCAAGCCATCGCCAAAGGTTGCCACAACCCTAACCTGCTCATTCAAAAAAAGTTCATCATCCATACCAAAAATCCCCTAAAAAAATTAAGGAAACGATTTTGATTTTTTGCCCGTCCTTCATGCCCGTTTCTAAAGCCCGAAGTCCGAAGGCAAATTGTATTAGATGACCAGTTCGCGAGGGACGCCTGATTTGCCTTACGACAAATCGGTATGTATCACGTGGTATGTAGCCATTATACAACGCCAATCAACCATACAACAGGCTACCGCAGAATCAAAGCTACCGCTCCGCATCCCTATTGATGAGCCAATGCATAGTTTGCTATCTCTAACACCTAGAAAAGATATCTATTTTTTGCTACAATCAAGCAGTGCAACTCGTATGACCATGCGATTTGCCAAAAAACCAAACCAAGCCTAGTGCTGTTTGATTTTTTGAAAGGAGAAGCCACGACCAGGTCAAAGACTTTGTCTGTGTTCTCTGAGATTTAAAACGAGACAAACCAAGCCTATGGCTGTTTGTCGAGTTTAGAGGAGGAACCGACCAAAAGATGAAGTTTTGCCGCTTGCGGCGAAACGAATAAAAAGGTCGAGTTCCGACGAGGTAGCGTAGCTCAGTTGGTTAGAGCGCAGGACTCATAAGCCTGAGGTCACAAGTTCAACCCTTGTCGCTACTACCAATAAAATTGTCTCATCGCAAGATGGGACTATTTTATTGGTAAGTATTGTATTGGGTTGAACTTGTGACTTTTTGCGAAGCAAAAATAGTCACAAGGTCGCGTAGTAAGCTGAGCAAAAGAAAGCACCGAAGGTATTTTCTTTTGCCAGCGAACGGAGGAGGCCAAAGGCCGATAGCCTTGTCGCCATTACTAGCCATCTACCCGTTAGCTTTTCTAAACCCGCCCACTAGCGAACTAACATTCGGAACTCGCTGAGACAAAAATGAAAAACCTTCATTAATTAACTGACCATCATACCTATCAATAACTTCTTCCTTCGTTTTATATTGAGATATAAGATTCTGTTTATAGCGCTCAACAAAGGCAGGCAAGTCCTGTTGTGACAACATTCCCAGGTTAAACGATGCAAAAGCATCCGAGCGAATGATTAAGCCAACAGCCTCATCGGATATATTGGGGAAATCATTTAAATCAACTGACGCCCCAAAATCTACAAAACTAATTTTTCCGTCTGGCCCGATAATTGTATGTGATTTACCAAAATCATCAGATAATAACTGGTCATTAATCAAAATTCCCTGTTCGTGAATTTTTTTAACCGTTTCGCCTATCAAAGAACCCAGTTCAGCCATATATTCAGGCGTACATTTTGCTGGCTCAATTTGATTTACGGCCTGACCTTCGACAAATTTCTCGGTAATATAACCATCAATCGACGGAAATTGCTCTGGCCCAACCCCGAGTTCTGCCATCAATTTTGCAACAGCTGGCTCTTGGCTATTTTCAAGCGATTTGATTATATAGGCCCCATCATCAAAGGACGCCCTAATGACCTTAGACCTGGTACCAGCATTGATAACTTCAACGACCGGCCTTTCGACTGATTGCGATATTCGCTCACAAATCACCGGAAAAAACATCACAACAGAGCATTCGGCCGCCAATGGGTCAGCTTGAATCTTTTCCATCAACTCCAAAGACGGCCTAGCCTTGCCACCGATGCCTTGACGAACTTCTAAAATTTCCTGCTCACTAAAAACAAATGGCAACGCCTCAGCCACTCTTTCGCCGGACCCTTTTTCGGCATCCATAAACTAATATCCCCGACCAATCCTTAGTGGGTTTTTTAGGCCGTCAATAACTGCCTCTTTTATCTTGCCATTTTCAACAGCCTTATAATCAACTCGATTATAACCATGCCCTACATTTACCACACCGTTAATTGCAGCAATCCTAACTTCGCTATAACCATCAGACCTTTCGTCAAACTGCAAAGAAATATATATACCATTATCAACTATCCGTGCTGGGGCATAGTCTTTTTCTTCAACAGTTTTTTTACCAAAAAGTTTAGAAAATTTACCAAGCTTAAATATTTTTTTAGGCCTCAATTTGACTAGGCCATTGTCTCGTATCTCCTCAAATATCTGCCGAACACCTGAAGCCTCCAGTAATTTGCGATCCTCGTCAAGCTCCTTGACCAGTAGGCGAGCCTTAATTTCACGCTCTTTATCAAGTTGGCGCTGATAATCAGAATATTCTTTTTTTATATCATCATATACTTGGCTCATATAAGCTATATGATAGCATAAACACCACAAACATCAGCCCGAAACAGACTATTGCACAGAAGGACGGACCTTCTAAATAAAGGAAATGTTTTATAATATATTATTTGCCAAAGAATACTTGATGTCATCAAGTGATTTCTTGTAATCCACATAATCATCCAAGAAATCAGCATATATCGGTAATGTCCCAAAAAGTTCAATGATTTTATCTTGTTGCAACCATTCTGGCTGTCCAATACCAAAGTAGGCGCCAGCACTTGAGTATAGGTAGTTTCGCCAATCCTTTGGATTCAAATGGATATATCGGCTAATATGCATCAAGTAACTATCAGATGTAATCATAGAAGCCTTGTATCGACTTTCGAATAACGCCCCAGAAGAATCATATCTTTTATTGTAATAGCTACTATAGCTAGTCATCACGCTACGCATCAGTTGTGACATAGCACCTTTTTCTTCCTGATAAACCAAAAGATGGAAGTGGCTATCTAGCAAACAGTAGCATAATAACTCTATTTTTCCCCTTAGGTGAGCGTAGGGCTTGCCATACTTATCGGATTCTTCGCTAATTGATAGATGGCGTTTAAATAAATTCAAAAACACGCGATAATCTTGATCGTCTTGAAATATCTTTTGTCGACCATGGCCACGAGCATAAATATGATAATAACTTTGCTCGATATCAACCTTCAGAACATTTCGGCTAGGCATATTTATATATTACACAATAAAAGTTAATTTTAGAAGGTCCGTCCTTCTAAAAAGAGCTAAAATATCGGGGACCTTCTGGCACTATAATTATTAACATTGGTCTTATATTGTAATTAATACTTTTTACAAAATTA
>CAIMUU010000048.1 GCA_903844835.1 uncultured bacterium
ATCAAACCATTCAACCATCTCTGTGAGTTTGGTGATTTAATCTTGTATAGCCTTACTTGTTGACAACATTTTTTACCTCTGCTTTCATTATTTGCTTACTAGTCTCAATCTCAATTATTGTACCAACCTTCATAGGGCCCCGCAACATGGCGTATCCTCTACCCAAAATCACGTTCGGGTCAAGCTGGGATAATATATCCCTAATCGAATTAATACGCCTAAACTGTTCATCAATTGTTTTGGCAATAACCTCAATCGCTCCCCTAAGACTGTCACTGACCAAATGTCTTTGCTGATCAATAAGCTGCAATACGCGCGAAAAAAGCGATCCAACTTGGCTATGAATCATTCTTATTACATCTTGTCTGTCAGGCACTAATATCTGAGCGGCATTACTGGGCGTCGATGCCCTAACGTCAGCCGCTAAATCGGCCAGACTTTCATCAGCCTCGTGTCCTACGCCAACAAGCGTTGGGACTCGGCTTCCGGCGATTGCCCGAACTAATAATTCGTCATTAAATGTCGACAAGTCGTCGGCGCTACCACCACCACGAATAATGATAATTACCTCTGGCAATAATTCTTGTTGGTTAAAGTATTCAATAGCTCTAATTATTTGGTCAGGTGCACTTTCGCCTTGGACCTGAACGTTGGCGACATCAATTTTTATACCGCCCCACCTATCACCAAGAATTTTGATAAAATCACCATAACCGGCCGCAGCCGTACTACTAATCACGCCGACATGCTGTGGGATACGTGGCAGAAGTCTTTTTCGCTCAATTGCAAATAAGCCCTCATTATCCAACTTGGCCTTTAATATCTCAAAACTTTTTTTAATTGCTCCTTCACCGCTCGGACGCAACGACTTAACGGTCAGGCTAAATTTACCCCACTGAGTTAGTTTTGGTATGGCTGTTAAAATAACCTTCATTCCGTCCTGAATTGGCTGGCGCATTTGCCACACGGTCATAAAACAACCTATACTCCCACCGGCGTCTTTTATATCAAAAAATACATACTTCCCATGGCCAACCTTAAATGAAGCAACCTCACCCTCAATAACAACATTTGGGTAAGCATATTCCAGCGTTTGATTAAAAACGGCAATGAAATCACTAACACTAAAGCTTGGCTGGTTTTGTATTTTTTCCATACTTATTAATTGTTAGTTGATAGAATAAATAACCGAAAAGAATTGTCCCTGTCAACAAAATTGCTCGAGCTAGTAACGTTCCAGCAATTGCCACATCGGCCGGGACTCCAGCAGAAGCTAAAAATGTAATCATGATTGTCTCATAAATACCTGACCCGCCCGGCATAACCGAAACAATAATCACCGCGAATGAGGCGACACCATAGGCAACGAATAGTGCGGCAGGATTAACCCAAAACCCAAGTGCCAAAAACGCAATCATTATCAAGCCAACATCCAGCACATTGCCAATCGATGACCAAATAAGTGGACGAATTAATATCCTTTTATCGGCCTTAATTTCCATGTAGTCGCTATGAAGGTCCAAAAAGAATTTTTCTACCTTAATCGGCATAATTGCCTCTGGCTTTTTACCATTAGTAAACTTGCGCACCATGCCGTTAATCGCTCTTGAGACCCAAGCCGAAATCGAAATAACTCGCCTACGATTACCAATTACATAAACCGTAAATAATATTAATAGAATTGTCGCAACAACAAATAGCGTACTTACAAAAATTGATACTCGGCTTACTCCATTGTCAAATAGTAGGACAAAGACAGACAACATTATAAACATCACAAAGCTAACAAATTGAGAAAAAATTCGAATAATCTGAGCCATCGTTGTCCTTCCGGCACTGACACCGTGATGACCCATTATCCAGCCCATATATGAAAAACCGCCTGCGCCCGGCAGTGGGAATATATGATTTACAAAGTTTAGCTCTAGAGAAATTCGGGCCATCATAGAGCGCGACATGGTTTTTAGCTCATTTTTTGCCCTGAGATACGAGAACATCGCCTCACCACCCGAATAGTAACTGAATAGTTGAACCGGCAATAACAGTGCAAGAATCCATGGATTTACCCTATCCATTAGCCCCCAAGCTTGAACAATTTGTGGCCAACCAAAAAACACAACTATACCCAGCAAAAAGACCGTAATCAATGTAATCCATAAACGAACTGACATAACTTATAATAATTATAGCATCCAAATGCCATCAAACACGTATAATAGAATTATATGTATATCGCTATTCTCGGAAGACAACCTGAACTTGGCATTGCCGAACTCGAAAGAGTCTTTGGTGGCAAATCTATTACAATGCTTTCACCTCAAACAGTAAGTATCAATACCGATCATTTTGATGTTCAACGTTTTGGTGGTGTGCCCAAAGCCGGCAAAATTATTGCCGAGCTACCCAGGAGTGACTGGCACCAAATTAGCCAAAGCATTGTTGGGCACTACGCCACCAAGTGGTCATCATTCGAAGGTAAAATCACTCTTGGAATTAGCGTCTACGACATTAAAATTAGCTCCCGCGATGTTCAGCAAACTGGAATTATATTAAAACAAAAATTAAAAAAATCCGGCGTTAGCATGCGTCTTGTCCCAAACACTGACCCAGCTCTAAATACTGCCGTCAGTCATCACAACAAGCTTGGCTTATCTGACAATAAAATTGAGCTCCTAATTGTCGGAATTAGCGGTGGCAAAACAATTATCGCCGAAAGCTCTGGCGCTCAAAATATTACAGCCTACGCCCGTCGCGACCAAGAACGACCAAAGCGCGATGCCTTTGTTGGTATGCTTCCGCCAAAACTAGCTCAAATTATGATTAACCTAGCCTCTCCCTATAATCTAAAATCTAAAATCAATAATCTACCCGCCGTCATACTCGACCCCTTCTGTGGCACTGGCGTAATTTTGCAAGAAGCCGTCCTAATGGGCTACACCGCCTATGGCACTGACTTGTCGGAAAAGATGGTAAGTTACAGCCACGACAACCTAGAATGGCTGTCTGAAGGCTACCGAACCAAATTTGACTATAAGCTAAGCGCGGGTGATGCTATGACCACAAAATGGAAACAGCCAATCGACGCCGTGGTCGGCGAAACCTATTTGGGTCAACCATTTAGCGCTCCCCCTTCTCCCGCCAAATTAGTTGAAGTCGTCGAAAATTGTAATCATATTATTTCTGAATTCTTAAAAAACCTTGCTCCACAGATTAAAGCCGGAACACCTATTTGTATTGCAATCCCAGCCTGGCGAGACGCCCGTGGTGGCTTGACTCACTTACCTTTAGTTGAAACTGTTGGCCGATTTGGCTTTAAACGACATGAATTTACAAATATTTCACAAAACGATATGGTCTATTTCCGAGAGAACCAAGTTGTTGCTCGAGAACTTCTCGTTTTGACAAAAAGCTGACAAACATTTATCATTATGCTAGATCTAATGGAGGTGAAAATGAGTTTTGACCATGAACAGTTTGAATCAACAGACCCTAACCAGTTAGTAATGCGCGAAATTAACCCAAACCAACTAATGATTCAAGAAGTTGAAGATTCAGCTGAATCGTGTTGCGACGGTGACAGAATAAAGTTTATTGCAGCCGAAGCCTTACGCCAAACAATTGAGTTTGTTCCTAGTGATTGCATTGAGAGCTAAATTATCATCCCCCACTCTTGACTATAACCCCTATATTTGATAATATTAATTAGATTTTGTTATAAAAGTTTAAGGAGTTAACTTAAATGTCACATGTTAAAGCTGGCGGTACCGCCAAAAATATCCACAATAACGCCGGTCAACGACTTGGTGTTAAGCGCTTTGGTGGCCAAGTCGTCCGCACTGGTGAAGTATTAGTTCGTCAAACCGGCTCGACTAAACTAGCTGGACCAGGCACTTTTATCAGTGGCGATTTTACCATTCATGCAGCTAAAGACGGCGTTGTTTCATTCAGCCAAATTCGCAAATGCCGCTTTACTGGCAAAACCACTCCACGCACTCAAGTCTCAGTCCAATAATTTTTTGACCTAAACAAAAATGCCGATAATTTTATCGGCATTTTTTATTGTTTTTTTAGATTATAGATCTTTAACGTGCTGGCATCCCAAGATGGAACCTAACTCGCTCAACAACATCGCCAATTACTACCTGCGACTTAACTAAATAGTCATCAACACCGAGGGCTTCAGCTCGCTCTTTATCCTTAGGCTGGCTAAGAGCTGTCAACATGATCACACGGACTTTCGCTGTTTGTGGCGTATTCCGTAAGATATCCAACACATCAAAACCGCTAATTTTTGGCATCATAGCATCAAGCAATATAAGGTCTGGCCTAAACTTCATAGCAACCGACAGGGCTTCCTCGCCATTATGAACTTCGGCAATCTCAAAACCTTCCATTTCAAGACGAGATTTATAGACCCCAGATAGCGCAACATCATCCTCGACTAACAATATTTTTTTCTTTACTTCCATAGTATCCTTATATTACTACATTTGATTACAATAACACAAGCTCTAAAGAGCGAGCAGCCTAACTGCCTCGTTTATTTGAGGATCAACCCCGTTATCAACATCTGTCTGCGACAAACCAATAGCCACATCAGGCACTATGCCATTTTGATTAATTGTTTTGCCATTTGGTGTATACCACCTTGCAACCGTTACTTTTAGTTGCGCTCCGTTATCAAGTGCGATCAGCTCTTGGACACTGCCTTTGCCGAACGAAACCTCTCCAACGATTCTAGCTGCCGCATGATCTTGCAGGGCGCCGGCCACAATCTCACTAGCGCTAGCCGTACCGCTATTTATCAAAATAATTGTTGGTATGCCAGACAAAATTGCATTATTGCCAGATCGCAATGTTTCTTTCACAACTTCGCCATTGCGTTCAGTCACAACAATTTTATTGTCAAGCCACAAGCCAGCTACATCAACGGCTGCACTGACGTAACCACCCGGGTTATTGCGTAAGTCAAGAATCACAGATTCTACGCCCTTTGATTTAAACTCCTGTGCAGCCGCTCTAGCCAGCGTGCCCGTCTGTTCGTCGAATCGTGATATTTCCATTAACCCTACACCATCGGTTATGCTACTAATCACACTTGGATTGTTAATAATTGCCCTCGTAACGGTATAGTCCTTACTACTGTCGCCTCGCAATATTGATAGTTTTACGGTTGTGCCTTCAGCACCCCTGATCTGGCTAACCGCCTGCTCAACCGTCCATCCAGCCGTATCTTGATCATTAATTTTTGCAACAACATCATTTGCTAACAAACCCGCCTTTATAGCTGGATTATTTGCTAATACATCCATAATTGTAATCTGGCTTTTCTTAATACCGATAACCGCACCTATACCGCCACCAATATTACCTTCCAGGCCGTTATTGTAGCTGGTTGTATCTTTTGAATTCATATAAACAGTATAAGTATCGCCCGCCGCAGCAACCAGACCACTATTTGCTCCGGTTATCAAAGCCTCAACATCAAGGGTCCCATCATAATTTGCAGCCAATTCATTATAGGTCTTTTCAAGCGAGCTAAGATCAATACTGCCAGAATGAGCATTATAGCCAAAGATTGGGCCAATTGCCGCCCGTATCTGATAATGGTACGTCCCAATAACATAACCAACTGCCAAAGTTACTGCAACAATAATAAACATAACTGCAGGCGTTATGCGTTTTTTGTGATGATGCTTCTTGTCGTTTTCAACAACTATCGGTTCTTTTTTGGTCATTTTGTCCCCTATTACTCCAATTAATCTACTACATACAAGTATAGCGCACTAAACTTAGATTTTGCCACAAATTAGTTATGCTATTTATTGATTTTGGAATCGCATCAATATTATGCCAGAATTTAAGACATCCATTTCACTATACTCACCCGTGCCATAAAAATTGTACTGACTAACATGCATCCACCCACCATCAACCGATTCGACAATCATAAGGTGGCCTACTGGCGCAAAATTTCCCGATGCAGGCAATACGACTGCATCTCCCGGTTGAGGCTCATAGACTCGAACGGCATGGCTAATGACAGATGAACTATTTGGCCATTGATATGCCGAGCCTTGACCACCAAATGCACCAACGTATTTGTCAAACCTATTTACTAAAGCCCAAGCCGCATAACTCACACACTCACGA
>CAIMUU010000049.1 GCA_903844835.1 uncultured bacterium
AATTAGCGATTCAGTTTCTTCTAGGCCGCCGCCAGGTGTGCACCAGTAATCCCGTTCCCGTTCATCAATTCCTGGCTTTAATTGCTGAGCTAATATTTTGCCATTCCTAAAGATAATTCCACGTACATTTACTCTTCGGTCTATCATGAGAGATATTATACACTTTTATGGTACAATAGGTGTATCGCGCGGAGTGGCGAACAAGTGGTGGATAGAGTAATTTGTATAACAAATTTCTGTACCCGTTACTTATTCGCCGAAATTATTAAAAAGGCGAACTAAAATAAGGAGGACATACTATGTCTACTATCAACCCAAATGGTAAGGAAATTTTTTCCGTTACCGCCGATTTTTGTGGAAAACCACTTAAACTCGAAGTTAACCGTGTCGGCTTCAGGACGACCGCAAGCGTACTAGTTACTTATGGCGACACCGTCGTACTTGGCACAGCCATGGTCGGCAGCCGACCAGTCGTACTGGATTATTTTCCGCTCAGTATTGATTATGAGGAAAAGTTTTATGCAGCTGGCAAAATATCTGGTAGCCGATTTATTAAACGTGAAGGCCGCCCAAGTGACGAGGCTATCTTAATTGGTCGCTTGATTGATCGCCCAATTCGTCCATTATTCCCAAAAGGCTATCGTCAAGAAGTCCAAGTCGTTTCGAGCGTGCTATCGCTTGACCCAGCCTTCAGGCCTGACACTATCGCTATGATTGCATCAAGTGCCGCATTAATGCTGACTGGTACGCCATTTGATGGCCCAGTTTCTGGTGTTCGTGTCGGTCGTGTTGATGGTAAGTTCAAGGCTTTTCTAACACCTGAAGAACGTGAAGCCAGCGATCTCGATTTAGTTGTAGCAGGAATTTCTAGTGGTATTACTATGGTTGAGGCTGGCGCCAATGAAGTCAGCGAAGAAACGATTGTTGAAGCTTTGGCATGGGCACTAAAGGCCTACCAGCCAGCTATTGAGCTCCAAAAGGAACTTGCCAAAAAAGTTGCTCCTGTCGCTCAAGAATATACATTAATCTTACCAGACAAAGACATCCAAACCGCAGTCGATAAATGGGTTGAAGGCAAGATGGGCAAAGCACTTCGCAAACCTTATCCAGAGCGAAACGAACTTGTTTCAACGGTTCGTTGGGACTTCCATAAACAAATGGCCGAAAAAATTGGCGATGCTGAGTACAAGCCACTTCGCGACCAATACGACGAGGCTTTTACGATGGCGCTTCACAAAGACGTTCGCGAAGGTATTGTCACGCATAGCGAGCGTCCAGACGGTCGCAAATTAGACGAAATTAGACCATTGTCTTCAGAAGTTGGCGTTTTGCCACGAACTCATGGCTCAAGCATCTTTACGCGTGGTTTGACTCAGGGTCTAAATATTGTTACATTAGCGCCACTGAGCTTTTCTCAAATGGTTGATTCAATGGAGTCAAATGAAGTCGAACGACGCTTTATGCATCACTATAACGCACCTGGCTACACTGTTGGGGAAGTCCAGCGTTTAAGTGGTCCAGGCCGACGCGAAATCGGGCACGGCTATTTGGCAGAACGTGCCTTGTCGCCAGTCCTACCAAGTATTGAAGATTTCCCATATGCAATTCGTAGCGTAACAGAGATTATGAGCCAAAACGGCTCGACGTCGATGGCCGCGACTTGTAGTAGCTGTTTAGCACTTATGGATGCCGGAGTGCCAATAAAGGCGCCTGTATCTGGTATTGCCATGGGCTTAATGATGGACGGTAAAAAACCATACGTTCTAAGTGATATTGCTGATGCCGAAGATTTTGCTGGCGATATGGACTTTAAAGTAACTGGTACCGAAAATGGTATCACGGCTTTGCAGATGGATATGAAAGTCCATGGTTTGCCAGTCGAGGTTCTAAAAGAGGCGATTGATAAGTCAAAAGCTGGTCGTGCCTTTATCTTGAAGCATATGCTGACAACACTTGCCGAGCCTCGCAAAAAGCTTAGCCAGTATGCACCTCGAATCGAAAAAATTAAGATCAATCCAGACAAAATTGGCGCAGTTATTGGCAAGGGCGGTGAAACTATCAAGAAAATCACAGCTGAGACCGGCGCCCAGATTGATATTGCCGAAGATGGCTTAATCACCGTTGCGGCAGTTGATACTAAGGTTATCGAGATGGCCATGAACTGGATCAAGGGGCTAACCGAAGAGCCAGAAGTCGGAACGATCTACGAGGGGAAAGTTGTCAGTATCAAGGATTTTGGCGCATTTGTTAACATTATGCCAGGTATTGACGGCATGGTTCATATTAGCGAGTTGTCAAAAGAACGCGTCGAAAGAGTAACTGATGTTCTTCACGAAGGCCAAATTGTTAAGGTCAAACTAATTGCAATTGATGATCGTGGACGACTCAGCCTCAGCATTAAAAGTGCTTAGAGCTTGCGCTATAAAAAGTATTGTGCTAAGATGAATTAACTAAACGTAGTCTTGTAGTTGGGTAAAAGTGAATAAGAAACAAATACTTCTTGAGCAAATTGCGGTAGATATTATTAAAAACAATATCTGCCCAGATTTGGCTCAAGAAGCCAAGAACCTAGTGATGGGCGATGGTAATATTGACGCCGAAATCATTCTAATTGGTGAAGCGCCAGGCAAAAAAGAGGATGAGACGGGGTTGCCATTTGTAGGGGCTGCTGGCAAATTTTTGAATGAAATGCTAGCTGGTGCCGATATTAATCGAAGTGACGTGTTCATTACAAATATTGTTAAATACCGGCCACCCAATAATCGTGATCCATTACCGGAAGAAAAAGCAGCCTTTTGGCCATACTTGGTACGTCAGCTGGACGTCATACAACCACAAATTGTTGTGACATTAGGCCGACATAGCATGGAATATTTTCTTCCGAACCAAAAGATAAGTTTAATTCACGGCCAGCCAAAAAGGATAAAATTTGGTGACAGTAAATTAGTAGTTGTACCGCTATACCATCCAGCCGCTGCACTTTATAACGGCGGTATGCGAGCCACACTAATAGATGACTTTAAAAAGTTACCAAAAATAATCGAAATTATAAAAAATAATAAATAATAACCATTGAAATTTCATAGAAATTTTGTGGACAAGGAGAAAAAATATGGGTCAACAAAGACTCAAGAACGTCCAAGGAGACGACCAATCAAGACGACCGAATGTGCCAACCCGGCAGAGGTCAGACAATACCGTATTAAATAATACGACTATCAAAAGAGGTGAGGCCTACCGGGCTCAACGTCGCACCAGCGAGAATGTAAATATGCGGGCAAGCCAGCATGTTATTAATGTACCAGTTAACAAATCAACCTATAACGGCTATGATGGCCGACAATATAGCCCAGTTGATAGTAAAAAACAGCCACGTTTTAACGGCCCAAAATTGCGGATTATCCCTATTGGTGGCTTGGGCGAAATGGGCATCGGCAAGAATATGATGGCATTTGAATACGACAATGAAATTATTGTGATTGATTGTGGGCTATTATTCCCGGGGCCTGACTATCCAGGGATTAATTACATTATTCCTGATATTACATATCTAGAAGAGAACAAACACAAGATTCGAGCAGTGATTTTCACGCACGCCCATCTTGACCATATTGGCGCTTGCCGTCATATATTAGAGAAAATTCCTGCACCAGTTTATGCGACCAAGTTTACAATCAATATGATCCAAAAAAACATGGAAGAGTCGAATGGCGATTATCTGCCACAGTATAATGAGCTGAATCCAGAAAGCCACGACCAAGTTCAGATTGGTGATAATTTCAGAATTGAGTTTGTCAGAGTTGACCACTCAATACCGGATGCTGCCGCGATTGTTATTCGAACTCCAATTGGAGTTGTCGTCCATACTGGCGACTGGCGTTTCGAAGATGCGCCAATTGACGGTAAAAAATTTGATATGGCCAGATTGACTGAGATTGCCAGCAAAGAGGGCATTTTGATGCTACTAAATGAGTCAACTAACTGTGAATCTGATGGCTCACATACCCATAACGAACTCGATATTCAAGAGAGTATCGGTCAAGTTATGGACAAATTTACTAACAGTCGAATTATTTTAAGTTGCTTTAGTAGCCACATTCATCGCATGCAAGAGATTTTAGAAGAGGCTAAAAAACACGATCGCAAAGTATCATTTGCAGGCTATAGTATGATTCAGAATCTTGAAGTGGCACTGCGCAGTGGCGTAATCAAAGTTCCAAAAGACGTTGTCGTCAAAATGGAAGACCTCGTTAAATTGCCTGATGGAAAGGTCACGATTGTCTGTACTGGTTCTCAGGGTGAATTTACGGCTGTCTTGAATCGTATGGCTAGCGGTAGTCATAAATTTATCAAGATTAAAAATTCCGATGTAATTGTCTTTAGCTCGAACCCAATCCCAGGCAACGAAAAATATGTCACACACACGGTGGACGGCTTGATGCGAGAGGGTAGCGATGTTATCCAAAATAACAAAACTCACCTTACCGGCATAGGGCCATTACACCTTTCGGGTCATGCCTATTATGCCGACCACGTTCAGTTAATAACTGCATTGAATCCAAAATACTATTTGCCAATTCACGGTGAGTTTCATATGTTGGTCCATAGTGCCGAGATTGCCGAAAAGATTGTCGGCATCAAGCGCGAAAATATCTTTGTTTGCGACAATGGTGACATAGTTGAACTAACTAATGATGGTGCCAGAAAGACCGGCCGAATTACGGTTGGTGGTGTTATGTATGACGACAGCGGCGCAATCGTTTCTGAAGTTGTTCTAAAGGACCGAATTCATATGGCTACCGAAGGAATGTTTGTGGTCGTTCTGACTGTTCAGCGGGGTAGTGGACGGCTTATGACTAGCCCAGATATTATCAGTCGTGGTTTTATATACTTACGCGATAGTGAGGAGTTAATGGGTACGATTCGCCAGTATCTCAAGCAAAAAGTTGCTAAGAGCTTTTCTGGCAAGCACGTTGATTTGGATGCCGTCAAAAAAGAACTCAAAGACGAAATCACGCATATTTTGTATGACCAAACTAGGCGCACACCGATTGTTATTCCAGTAATCAATGAGATTGGTGGAAATAACAATATCAGTGGAGTCAATGCTCCGAATACTCGCACTCATCAACCTCAAGACAAACCAAGACAAAGCAGTAGTCAGTTTATTGCACCTGTTAAACCAGTCACTTTTCAATTGCCACAAGTGCCAGACTCTGAAGCAACCGAGCCACGTGGGCGAATTGATTACCGCGGTTATTAGATAATTGCCAGTTAGCAGTTAACCATTAGCTACTTGCAAAATGTAGTAATTTTTGCTATAATACACTTAATAAATACCTAAAGCGCTTATAATAGAATAAATATGACAAAAAGAAAAAAACACCACAAAAATAAAGGGCTGAACAAACCGGCTGTAAAGCATAGTTTGCCTATTGGTTTTTGGTCGCAGATTGGTGCTGTGTTTTTGCTGGCTGTCTCTGTATTATTTGTCGTTGCGTGGTTTAATGCTGGTGGGCCAGTTCTAGAATGGCTACATATGGCGACTATCGCCACTATTGGCTATTCGATGTATGTCGTACCGGTATTGTTTGTCTATGTTGCAATTGAAATTTTTAGAGCCGAAGACAATCGTCTGCCGTTTGCGATGAAACTTTCAACCGCTTCGGCTATACTGTGGTTTTCGTCATTATTTGGCTTACTCAAAAATGACAGTGGCCAAACAACCGGTGGCTTTGTCGGTGACATAATCAATAAAGGCGTGTTAGCTTTGGTTAATTCTAGTGTTGCCGCCTTTATCTATATATTATTTATTGTAATTACTTTGTTGTTCATTTTGCGCGTATCACCACTATCAATTATCAAGAAAATCTGGGAACTGAGTCGTCGCGACACGGCTGAACACGATGCTAATGTCAAAGTCATGCGTAATGTTGCTGCACTTGATTCGACCAAGATGAATATTGGTAATTTCAAGCTTAACGCGGGCGTACCAACACTGGATCAAGATTCAATTGATGCCGACAAAAGGCAGTTGAAGCGCTCTGGCCCATCAGGTAGCTTTGGAAGGGATAGGGTCGCCGAAGACCAAACTGCACTTGTGACCGTTAGAGACCCAAATTGGGAAGCGCCTAGTCTCGATTTACTAGAGAAAAAACAATCTCCAGCTGATGCAGGTGATATCAAACAGAACGCTGCCATAATTAAGAACACGCTAAATGAATTTGATATTGATGTCGAGATGGAAGGTGCAAATATCGGTCCACGCGTGACGCAGTTTACACTTCGTCCCCCAAGTGGTGTTAAGTTAACTCGCATTACCGCTCTTGAAACAAACATTGCACTTAATCTAGCGGCCCAGAGCTTGCGTATTGAAGCGCCGATTCCAGGCAAGAGTGTAGTTGGTATTGAAGTGCCTAATCGTCGTGCCGCTGATGTGCGTATTTATTCAGTGCTGTCTAGTCCTAAATGGGATGCGAATACCGAGCCGTTAGCGTTTGCGATTGGCAAGGACATTGCCGGCGACTCAATTGTCGGCGAGCTCAACAAGATGCCCCATCTATTGATCGCCGGCCAAACTGGTTCGGGTAAATCTGTTATGATTAACACTCTTCTGATTAGCTTACTATACCGTAACAGCCCAAGTGAGATGCGACTGATTCTGGTTGACCCAAAACGAGTTGAAATGGCTCAGTACCAGGATATTCCACATCTATTGACGCCAATTATTACTGAACCAGACAAGACGATTAGTGCACTCAAATGGGCCGTCAACGAGATGGAAAGACGCTATCATTTATTGGCTGAGAGTAAAGTCAAAGACATTAAATCTTATAATCAAAAAATGCAATCTACTGGCAATCGCATTACTGTAGCCGATGAATACGGCATTCCTCAAGAACACGAAAATGGCGCGATGCCATATATCGTAATTGTGGTTGATGAGTTGGCCGACCTTATGATGGCAGCGGCGCGCGATGTTGAAGCTTTGATTGTTAGATTGGCTCAAAAGGCTAGGGCAGTAGGTATTCACTTGGTGCTAGCGACGCAAAGTCCAAGAGCGGACATTATTACCGGTCTAATCAAGGCAAACATATCGGCTCGTATTGCCTTTACGGTCGCCTCACAACTTGATAGCCGAATCATCTTGGACCAGGGTGGGGCCGAGAAGTTGCTTGGTCAAGGCGATATGTTGTATGTCACCGCCAGCATGAGCAAGCCAAAACGTATTCAAGGCGCGTGGGTAACTGACGAAGAAATGACAAAAGTGACTAACCATTTGCACATGCAAGCTCCGCCACAGTACAACGATGAAGTTGTCAGCCAACCAGTCCATCTTAATGGCAAGGGTGGCGTTGTTATGGACTTTGACACAAGTAACGAAGACGATATGTATAAAGACGCTGTTCGCGTAGTGATTGAGGCAAACAAGGCTAGTGCTAGCTTGTTACAGCGTCGCTTGCGCGTAGGCTATGCTAGGGCAGCTCGTTTGATTGAAAATATGGAAGATCAAGGCATTATTGGCCCAGCTGATGGCGCAAGGTCCCGTGAAGTGCTTATATCGAGTGTTGATGAACTTGGCGGCAGTAGCATTAATGGCTCGTCTGATGATGATTTTGCTGAATAGCTTCAATTATTAAAATAATAAACGTAGTATAAACCATATAATTGCAAATCAAAACGTAAAACAAGGAAAGTACGATGCTCAGTATCTACCCTAAAAGATTAAAACATCTTAAGGTTATCAATAAAGGTTTTACGATTGTAGAGTTGCTAGTCGTAATAGTAATTATTGGCATTCTGGCAGCTATAACTATAGTCAGCTATCGCGGAGTATCTCAACGCGCTAAAATTTCATCTATGCAATTTGATTTGTCTAATGCTTCAAGGCAGTTAAAACTATTTCAAGTAGCTAGCCCAACGAACGATTATCCAACCGCAAACAATTGCTCAGCCCCTATTGCGACTGAAATTTGTCTAAAATCTAGTCGTGGTAATACCTATACATATACACCTAATAATGCATCTAACCCTAAGACCTTTACGCTAACTGCGACTAATGGTACGACAGTCTATTCTGTAACTGATGTCACATCACCAACCGCAGTAGTGTCATTAGCTATCTCTGACCCAGCTAACTGGTTACAGGTCGGCACTCAAGTATGGGCTAAATATAACCTGAATGTCGGCACTATGGTTATTGGCGTAACTGACCAAACTAACAACTCAGTAATCGAGAAGTACTGCTACGACGACACTGAGAGCAACTGTACGACCTACGGTGCCATCTATCAATGGAGTGAAGCTATGCAATATGCTACGACAGCTGGTGCTCAAGGCATTTGCCCAGTTGGCTCACATATTCCAACCGATGCTGAATGGAAAACACTCGAAATGCAATTGGGTATGACTCAGGTTCAAGCTGACGCTACCGACTTCCGTGGCACCAACCAGGCATATCAACTAATACCTGGCGGTAGTTCGGGGCTAAACATCCCACTTGCCGGCGTCCGCAACTACTATGACGGTTCGTTTGGTGGCGATCTGTTGGTGGACGTCTACTTGTGGTCTAGTTCTGGGTCTGGTAGTAATGCCTGGGGTCGCGGCTTTAGCGATATTAGTGGACTTGTGGATAGGATTTGGACCGACAAAGCTTACGGCTTTTCGGTTCGTTGCGTCGGAAATTGATTTGACCACTTTGATTATTCAAAAAACGTAAAAAAGCCAGAACCATTTGTCGCTAGTGTAATATTAGTCGCCAGATCACGCAAAGTGCTGATATCGAGTGTCGATGGATTGTCTGGCGGTACCAGCAGCTCTGATCTTTGTGACGAAGACCTCTAGATTTATCCACAGTTTGCTGTTATAATACAAGGGTTATTAACTCGGCTTGTATCTTAGTACAAGCATCCATAAGACGGATTCCAGAGGAGGAAATCTATGAAAGAATACGAACTAACAGTTCTAATTCATCCCGACCTAGAGGTCGACATCGAGACGCCACTTAAAAAAGTGCGCGGCCTAATTACATCTGCCGGTGGCAGTATTGTAAGTGAGGACAATTGGGGCAAGAAACGTTTAGCATATCGAATCAAAAACGAGGACTTCGCAGTCTACGTTTATTTTGATATCAATTTGCCATCCGACGCGCCTCTCAAGATTAGTAATGCGCTAAATATCTCAGACGAAGTATTACGCTATTTATTGGTTGCGGTTGATTTGAAGGGTCGTAAGGCTCTTGAAGAAGCAAAAGCAAATGAGTTAACTAGAGACGCAAATCGAAAGGACTAAAACCTATGTCAAAAAGTATTAACCAAGTAATTTTGATGGGACGCCTAACACGTGACCCAGAGCAACGAACAACTAGCACCGGTAAGGTGATTGTGAGTTTTAGTATTGCCGTTGACCGCTTTGGTCAAGACGATACAGCTGATTTTTTCAATGTTACAGCATGGGAAAAACTAGGCGAATTGGTAATGCAATATCTAGGTAAGGGCCGAAAAGTTCTAGTTCAGGGCCGTTTGCGACAAGATAGTTGGGACGACAAAGAGACTGGTAAAAAGCGCAGTAGTATCGAAGTAACAGCGACTGACGTGACATTTTTGGACGGTCCAAATGACAAGGTTAGCGACAAGCAACCAAGCGAAAAGCCAAAAAGTTCAAGCAAAAAAACTGATGACGTCGTGATTGAAGATATTGACGACAAACCTATTGATTTAAGTGAGATTCCTTTTTAGGAATTCGCCGATTGGCGAAGAAAGAAAATTATGATAATTAAACGATTTAAAAAAGATATGCCAGCCTATTTTGACTATAAAGACGTCAAAACATTAGGGCGCTTTATTGATATTTATGGTCAAATCAAGTCTGTTAGCAAGACCGGCCTAAGCGCAAAACAACAACGACAATTGTCGATTGCTATCAAGCGTGCCCGCCATTTAGCCATGATGCCATTTATGATTCAGGGTTAATTAGATGTCGTACTCACCAACTGAATTAAAGAAGGGGACTGTCATCCAAATAGATGGCAAGCCTTTTAGAGTAATCGAATATAACCAAAAAGTTGTTGGTCGCGGTGGTAGCATTGTTAACGTCAAAGTTAAAAACTTGATTGATGGCAGTGTAATACCAAAGACATTCAAGGGCCAAGAGAGAATTGAGCAGGCTGAAGTGTCTAGCCAAACTGTGCAATATTTGTATACAGATGGCACAAAATATTATTTTATGGATCCTGAAACTTTCGAGCAATTTGAATTATCTGCTGATATCGTTGAAGAGTCGGCTGGTTATTTTAAAGAAGGTGAAAACCTAGGCTTACAATCTTTCAACGGCAATATTACAAATGTGGAGTTGCCAAAGAACGTCTATCTTGAAGTCACCGAGGCTGAAAATGCCGTTAAGGGTGATACTAGCAGTAGTGTTTCAAAAGACGCCACTCTTGAAACTGGTTTGGTCGTAAGGGTCCCAGCTTTCATAAAAATTGGCGATATTATCTCAGTCGATACCGAGACTGGCCAATATCGCGAACGTAAAAAGGCCTAGGTTGTAATGCCAAAGCAACGGTTGGATGTAGCGTTAACTCAGCGCAAGTTAGCGGCCAGTCGTTCTCAGTCCGAAAATTGGATTAAATTAGGTAAGGTCTTAGTTAATGGTCAGGTTGTTATGAAACCTGGTCATTTTGTTGGCCCGGATGTTGATATAAAAATTACGGCTGAAGTTCAATATGTTAGCCGGGCAGGCCTGAAATTAGAATCAGTTGCCGATGTGTTGAAGCTTGATTTTAGAAATAAAGTTGTGCTCGATGTCGGCAGTAGCACTGGTGGTTTTACTGATTTTGCCTTACGTCATGGTGCCAAGAAAGTATATGCAGTTGATGTTGGGACCGACCAAATGCATCCATCACTGAGGCATAATAAACAAGTTGAATTACATGAAAAGACCGATATTCGTGACTATTTAATGGACGAAATGCCCGATATTGTTGTGATTGACGTGTCGTTTATTAGTTTGCGGGAAGTTTTGCCCCATATTTACAATTCGTTATCAGACAAGTCGACTCAAGTTGTAGCGATGGTTAAACCGCAGTTCGAAGTGCGTGCTGAAATTAACCAAAGCACGCATGCTGAGCGAAGCCGAAGCACTGTTAAGATGCCCAACCCTTCGACAGGCTCAGGGTTTTGCAGTTCTCGTAAGGGCGAGAACGTGCTCAATAAGGGCGTTATTAAAAACGATTCGATGCGCCGTCAAATTCTAAAAGATTTCGAAGATTGGTCCCGAAAATATTTTGTTATTCAAAATAAACGTGATAGTGATGTGGCTGGGGCAAAAGGCAATCAAGAGCGATTTTATTTATTGCGAGCAATAAATAAAATCAAGTAGAAGATAGATTATAGATTTTGGATTATAGTATAACAAAATTTGCATCTCAATGTTGTGTTACTGCATGGTTTTCGAGCAACACAAATTATTAGTGATAGTTTTTCGAGATTTATTCTAAAATCTATATTCTATAATCTACTGAGTTTTGCTGACGTTAAAGCGAAATTCGACAACGTCACCTGGTCGCATAACATATTCTTTGCCCTCAGTACGCATTTTGCCGGCAGTTTTTGCGGCAAATTCTGAGCCAGCTGTCATTAAATCGTTATAATCAACAATTTGAGCGGCAATAAAGCCTCTTTCGAAATCAGTATGAATAACACCTGCGGCTTGAGGCGCAGTTGCGCCTTTTTTGATTGTCCAGGCTCTGACTTCTTTTGGGCCTGCTGTTAGGTAGCTTTGTAGGCCGAGAATATCGTAGGCAGCATGAACTAGTTGTAGCAAGCCTGTTTCCTTGACGCCATAGCTGGCCAGCAATTCAGCAGACTCGTCAGGTAGTAGCCCGTTTAATTCATCTTCAAGTTTGGCGCAAACAAATATTGCCTTAGCGGGAGCGACTAGTTTAGCCAGCTCAGTTTTTCGGCTATCATTTACTAGCGTCTCTTCATCAACATTAAACATATAAATAACCGGCTTGGCAGTTAGTAGACTAAGGTCGGAAATATATTCCATATTAAGGTTTGGCAAAGAAGAGGCGAGAGTGCCGGCTTTAAGACGCTCAAGAAGCTCATTTAGGTAATCAACGATTGCTTTTTTCTTTGGCTGGACTTTCAGCTCTTTGATGACTTTCGGTAAATGAGATTCAATTGTTTGAATATCGGCCAAGATTAATTCGGTATTTATAATATCGATATCATCGCGTGGGTTAACTTTTTCAGAAACGTGGATAACACTATCATCATGAAAGGCGCGCACGATATGGATAATTGCTTCGCATTGGCGGATATTCGCCAAAAATTTGTTGCCAAGGCCTTCTCCTTTGCTAGCACCAGCAACAAGGCCAGCGATATCCACAAAAGTGACGGTTGCAGGTATTATTTTTGGAGAATTATATAATTCAGCTAATTTACTCAATCGTTGGTCTGGCACAGGCACGATTCCGGTATTTGGCTCAATTGTTGCAAATGGATAATTAGCCACCAAGATATTATTGTTGGTTAGGGCGTTGAATAAAGTTGACTTCCCAACGTTTGGTAAGCCGACGATGCCAATAGATAAACTCATATCAACATCATACAGAAACAGGGGAGATATTAAAAGCTCCAGAGGTTTATCGAAGTCTTTTATGTCTATTTTTTGATAGAGCTAGTTTCGCTGACTTTACTGCTGTTCAAACTGCATGATACTTATGTTATTATATAAGCAAATAGACAGGAGACTTATGATTAAAAGGTTGGTATTTGTAGGTATAGCAGTAGCGATATTAGCGCTTCTTAGTGGAGGAGTGTGGTGGTTATTCAGTAGTGGTCATTTAATATATTCTGCCTCGGGCCAATCGTCGACAACTGTTTGTAATGCAGACATTGTTAACACATATAATGCTGCTATGTATTATCAGCCACGCAATGATGCGACCGAGTCTAGTATTGACCAGCAGGGGGTTAAGGATTTGGTGTCTGAAATAAGGACCAAGTCAAATTTCGATGGCGACCCAACTTGCCAGACAATTATTTTTTGGTCGGCTGTTTTGGACGATAATTATAGTGAGGCTCGTACTGCCTATGATGCAATAATGAATTTATATGAAAAGCGTGTTTTTGCTGACTCAAATTTAAGAAGCGATCAAGCACTTTTCACTTATGAGCAGGTTATGAACGGCTTGACGGTTTCGGGTATCATTGAGGATGGTATGTTTGGTGGATAATATGCCAAAGTTACAAATAAGCCCCATCTTGCGACAAAATTTATTTACATCAAGCCTATTATTGTTCGCTGTAATTTTGTCATTTGTTTTTGCCACACTCTTCCGCCAGCCGGTTTATGCTGATGGAGCTATTGGTGATGGCGGCCAACCCGGTAATAGTTGTTCAGGAAATTATGCCTGTACCTCCAACGGCTGGGGATGGTATAGCTATCCGACAACTGGCACAATTAGGCCAAAATATTTTTCTAACGGCACCTCATGGAGTTCAGTGAGCGCTACATGCTCTAGTAAAGGGGCAGATCGAGTGGTGGCATTAATTATTCTTGAGGGTCCCGGCAAGACAGAACCGGACATTAATAAAAAGGCCAACTGGGGCGTAGTTTATGATTATGTAGGCTGGTCTGATTATGTAACCCTTTATAATGGCAATTTAGGAACATATTGGCTCAAGACATCAGACGCCAAATCTAAATATGATTTTATGGAAGTAGCAAAACTTGGTTATACCTGGGGCGTTAATGTCGGTTGGTTTTGCTATTCTACAAGCCCCGCCTGGACACTTAGTGCGACTACTACTAACAATAAGCCGTCGGGGACAGCTATGGAGGGCGAGACCATCCTTTGGACCAATAAGATAGTTAACAATGGCATTGGCATAACGACCCACAACGTAAATAGCCAAATTGCTTTAACTAATTTTACTTCCGGGTTTTGGGGGGCGTCATCATTAGTCGCTGACGGCAACACGTCAGCCGGAGTGGCGGCAAGTGGTGTGAGTGGTTATTTGAGGGTCATAAGGTACACGAACGACAATTTTAATTCACCGCCAGATTACTCTACTTATGTTGCTCAGAAAGTCGATGTTGGCAAAACATTGTGTCAAAAAGTTCGATTTAATCACAAAGCGGGCGCTGCCGATCTTACTTACAGTTATGGAAATGATTCTTGTGTAACTATTGTTAGCCCTTGGTCAATTACAGTTACCAGTTCCGCCAATGTTGTAACCGCCAAACCTGGGTCAGTCATCACTTGGACGCACACAGCAACTAATGCTGGTGCTAATTCGACAAATAAAGATGTTATTGTTACTCCTAGTGCTGGCAGTGGGAGTGGTACTTTGCTGTCTGGCTCTGTGCCTGGTGCTAAAAAGGCTATCAATTCTACGTATACGGTGCTAACTAGTGATTCAGGTAGTACCTTGTGCCGTGCAACAGTCGCAACACCTCAAGCATGGGATAAAATAACTTCTATCACATCGACGCCAGCTTGCGTCACTATCCCACTCGACTATAACTTGGTCCCAGGCGTATCGCTCAACCCATCTGGGGTAATTGAGGCTGGGTCATCTTTTGAAGTTGCTACATCAATTAACAATTCTGGGACTACAGACAATAACCCAACAGCCACTTGGACTTTAGTTAGAACTCTATCTCAACCTGGTTTTGCCGATGTTGTTACTAGCCAAACTGGCAATGGTCTATTGGTCCCTGCAAAAAGTTCCGTTGCTCCAATCGCCACCTTCGTTGATAATAGTACTGAAAAATTGGTTGGCACCCGCATTTGCTATGTCTTGACGGTCCAGCCATATTCAAGTATTGTGGCCGGTTCAACTAGTTCGGCGCCAGTTTGCGTAACTCTTGGCAAGAGGCCGAAGGCGCAAATATGGGGCGGTGATCTTTGGGCTGGTGGTAAAGTTCAGACCAGCCTGTCATCGAAGGGCGGCATTATGTTCGGCAGTTGGGACGAATATGGTATCTTCTCGGCAGGCGTAATTGATGGCATGGCATCTGGCTCTGCATTCTCGGGTTCTGGTCTTGCAGGTGTTACCTCGTCTTGTGACTATAGCTATCTAAGTTTTTCAAATGCACCAACTGGGCTAAGTAGTTGTAGTGGTTTGGCGGGGACAATCGGTAGCTATGCAGGGATACGAACTTCCCTAGATGTGGCATCTAGTTTTCCGGGCGGCACAGCTATTGCTGCTGGTGCGACAATTGATCCTAGCAGTTTAGCTGGTGGCACATATGTTGTTGCTGGCGATTTGACACTTAATGCCAGCACTTTGCCCGCCAGCAAGTCAATTATAATAAAAGCTTCGGGTACAGTGACTATTAATGGCAACCAAGCATACTTTGGCGGTCCATTTGGCAGTGCTAGCCAGTTGCCACAGTTAATTATTACTGCAGATATTATTAACATTGCCGAAAGTGTAACAAATATTGATGCTTGGTTGGTTGCAAAAACCAGCATAAATACTTGCGCTTCAGTTGCAGTAGGCGCATCACTAACTTCCAGTATGTGTGATCAAAAGCTAGTCGTTAATGGCCCAGTTATGACAGACAAATTGTATTTGCGCCGAACGGCCGGCTCTAACTCTGGCATTCAAAGTGGTGACCCGGCTGAAATATTCAATCTTCGACCAGATGCTTATCTTTGGGCAACTATGCGGGCCCAGTCTACTGGGCGAGTCCAGACGGTCTATGTTACAGAATTACCACCAAGGTTTTGATAATAGATTACGGCTTGCTTTTAATGCTCATGCTTCTGTATAATAAAAGACGTTATGGCATTACTAAAAGGATTGGGTGACTTTTTTGCATTAGACATCGGTACGACCGCTGTTAGGGTGGTGCAACTTTCCCAATCTGGTTCAAATAGCTGGAATTTACAGCACTATGGCTATGCGCCGGTCGACGAGCGTATTACCAGCAGTAACACTGCAGAGGGCTTGCGTCGTCTCGGTGAGGTAATTATGACTGCGGTTGGCCAAAGTGGGATTAAAGCAAAGAATGTTGCTATTGGTTTGCCATCGAGCAAAACCTTTACAACGATTATTGATGTCCCGATGGTTAGCGAGGCTGAGTTAAAGAGCACAATTAAGTATCAAATTGACCAGTATATTCCGATGGCAATTAATGAAACAAAAGTTGACTGGGCACTTCTTGGCCAGTCGCTCCACGACCCAAAACAGCAAGAGGTGCTTCTGGCCAGTACGGCCAACGCTTATGCCGAAGAGCGTCTTGAATTTATTGAAAGTCTTGGCTTTAACGTTATTGCCGCCGAGCCTGACCCAATTGCTATTGTTCGATCTTTGTTGCCAGTTGATGTGCGTGATGCTAGGTTGATAATTGATGTCGGCGAGCGGGCGACTGATTTGGCGATTACTTTTGGTGATACGCCACGTCTTGTGCGAAATATCCCAATCGGTCTAGGCTCATTGATTAAAGTTGCAGTTCAGAATCTTAATGTCCAGGAAGACCAGGCAAGACAATTCATCTTGAAGTTTGGTTTGGCCCCAGATAGACTTGAGGGTCAGGTCTATCGTTCTATCGAAAGTACGCTAGAGAATTTTGCATCAGAACTTATCAAATCGATAAAATTTTTCCAAACTCGTTATCCGAACACTCCAGTTGGCGGCATTCTACTGTCTGGTTTTTCGGCTGTGGTTCCAAAGTTTGGTGAATATATTACCGCAAAAACTGGGGTTCCTTCTTCGATTGCAAATCCTTGGCAGAGAGTTCACGTTGCTCAAGCCGACCAACAGCAATTGAGCTCAATTGCTGCTGAGTTTGCTACCGCAATTGGGCTCGCCGAAAGGAAAAACCTAAAATGATAGAAATCAATCTTGTACCAGACATAAAACAAGAATTATTACGAGCTCAGATTATTAGGGCTAGGGTTATCTTTGGATCTGTCGCAATTGGTATCGTCTCAGTGGCCGTTGTTATCCTATTGGTAATTTACGTCTTTACTTTTCAGACGGTTCGTAGCGGCCTAGCGGACGCCTCAATCGAACAGGGTAGTGACAAGCTTGCCGCCGTTACTGATTTAACAAAAACTTTGACGATTCAAAATCAACTGACTAAAATATCTGTTTTAAATAGTGATAAAAAAATTGATTCACGTATTTTTGATGTTCTAAATGCAATTATTCCGCCAAGTCCAAATAACATCCAAATATCTAATCTGGCTATTAATTCTAGTTTAGAATTGATAACAATTGATGGCCAGGCCGCTAATAGCTATGCCGCAGTTGAGATTTTCAAAAAGACTATCGAAGGTGCGGTGCTAAGGTATACCGACTTAAATGATGCACCTCAGGAAGTGCCTCTAGCATCTGACATTAGTACTAGTAACACTAGTTATGGCGAAGACACTACGGGCGCAAAAGTGTTGCGATTTACTCTGAGTTTTGTTTACGCGCCAGAATTATTCTCTCCAGCATCAAAGGGGGTGTCGGTAGCGATAACCATTGATGGCAATGTAACTGACTCATATTTGGGAGTTCCGAAAAGCATTTTTGCTGATCGTGCAACAGACATAACGGGGGTTAACTGATATGCAACCAAAAAATGTAGCGATTCGTAAGCGAACGCAGATAATGAAAGCAAACCGAACGATGTTTATTTGGGTTGCCGGCGTGTCGGTTGTGTTCGGTGTTGCATTAGTCGGCATAATATTTTTGACCCAGATGCTGCTCTTTAACGAAAGGGTTTTACAGCAAAAAAATCTAACAATTTCTACTCTAGCTACAAATAACAGCAACATATCGGCTCTAGAGTCGCAGGTTAGAGTACTTGATACTAACGAGGCTTTGATTAGCTCAAAGGCAAAGCCCGATGACCAGGCTATCCAGGTAATTCTTGATGCCCTGCCATCTGATGCGAATTCGCTAGCATTAGGTGCTTCTTTGCAGACAAAGCTTTTGAGTGGAATCCCTAATTTGTCATTGAATTCAATACAGGTTGATCCAGTTGTTGGTGTTGAGTCACTAAGCTCTAGTTCGGTTGTTAGCGCTTTACCGGTTTCGACATCAGAGAACAATATTACTTTCCGTTTTTCAGTTACTGGTAGCGACGCCAGTCTTAGGCAAGTATTGCAGAACCTCGAAAGTTCAATACGTACAATTGATATAATATCTCTCAAGATTGAGAGCCAGGGATCGGTTCGGGTATTGAGCGTAGAAGCTCAGGCATTTTATGAACCAGCTAGGGTAGTACAGCTAAAAGATATGGTGGTTAAATAATGAAAAAAACTGATATTGCGATGATTTTGCTTATTGCTTCGGCGAGTGTGGTTATCTCCTTCTTTGTAGCTCAGAGTATTTTTGGAGATGTTTATCAGGGCACAGCTAAAGTAAAGACGATTGATAAAATAGACTCTACGATTGTTGAACCCAGCTCTGATATTTTTAATATAAATGCCATAAACCCAGCTGTCCAAGTTGAGATTACTGGGACAAAATAAAAGGTGGTGTAGCCAATGGCACTTCTGACTGCTGACATTCAGGGAAAGCTAGTGAACCTTCTTGTGAGTGAGGGGCTTGTTAGTAGCGACGTGATAAATGAGGCTAAAATAACTTCATCAAAAACGAGTCAGCCTTTATTTGAATTATTAACAGAAAAAAACATTGTTGATGATGAACTATTGACGCATGCTACCGCCCAGGTTTCGGGTGTGCCATATGTTAACTTGTTAAATAGCGTTATTGATCAGAGTATTTTGGGCTTATTGCCCGAAGACATCGCCGCTCGGTTTATGGCCGTGCCTCTTGCCGAGGTGCAAAACCGACTTGCTGTTGCTATGATTGACGCTAATAATGTCCAGGCGGTTGACTATCTTGCAAGTCGTATCGAGCGACCACTCAAGGTCTTTATGGCCTCTGAGGCGGGCGTGCGTCACGTATTAGACCAATACAAGACAGACTTTTCGAGTGTTAATGTGGCGGCCGAGGTAAGTCAGGCAGAAGCCAGCCAAGAGTCGAATCGTGATGTAAAGACAATTGTGCAGGATTCGCCAATTAGCAAGGCGCTTAGTACCATTCTTGAATACGCCTTAAAATCGCGCGCTAGCGATGTTCATATCGAGCCACTTGAAAATTCTCTAAAGATTCGCTGTCGAGTTGACGGTATGTTGCATGAGATAATGCAGCTACCAAAGAGTATTGAACCAGCACTTGTCAGCCGAATAAAGATTCTATCCAATCTAAAAATTGATGAGCATCGAATGCCACAAGACGGCCAATTTACCGTAAAAATAGCCAACAAGGAAGTTGATTTGCGTATTGCCATCAGTCCGGTTATTTGGGGCGAGCAGGTAGTG
>CAIMUU010000050.1 GCA_903844835.1 uncultured bacterium
ATATCGCGAAGAACTTGATGAAAAAAGAATTGATGCCATCACTGGTAGTTATTGTGGTTGTGAACATGAACACCACCAAGTAAATCCAGAATTAATTGACGAGAACATTCACCAATGTTTTGTCTGCCAAAAAGAGTTAGTGCCCGAAATGCCTAATCTTTTTAAAAAAGGTAGCGTGCAATACGAAAACGCTTTGATAGTAAATATGGCTGGTGGCTATGGCATGTTTGTTGATCCGTTTCCACAAGAATGGTTATTCGAAGAAGACAGATTAGATACCAGTGATTGGGTTAAAAAAGGCAGGCTAGACCAATGTACAGCTATTATTTGCCATGATTGCGCACATGATCTGTGTGCAAAAGTGCCATGGATAAATACGCTGATAGAACCTAAAAACTCACACTCGCATCCAATCGATATGGATTGGACAGGCCACGAAGGTTGGGACTTACCACACAACGACCATATAGATACAGATAACTAAACTCAGTAAATCGCATTAATGATCTTAGGATATTTTTATGAAAGAGCAATTTAACACAAATGAAAAATGGGAGCTAGACGGCTACAGATGGTTTAAACAAGATAGGCTGTACGTACCTGCCGACGGCAATTGGCAACAGTTAGATTTAAACCCTCTACCTCTATCGCACCCTCCTATAGCTGGAGATATTTGCTACGTTAATATACACCCCGATTGCAATAATTGCCCGTTTGATGAGCCAAAAATATCAAAACAGTTGGCCTTGGTAACAATTGCCGATGACCTGGGAGTAGATTGTGATGCTTGTATCCATTTAGTTTCGCCAATGGTTAGCATGGCCACCAATCAAGATATGATTTTAGCCCCACAAGAAACCAGAATCCCATTTAACGTAATGGCATCAACAGTCTTTGGTGGGCCAGTCTTTTTTAGCCAGCTTAGCCAGCCGGTTGGTTTTTGCGACCCAGAAATAGTTGACATGTTTATACCTGATCTAGATTTTTCTCATGAAGGTCATGACTTTTCTGAATTTAATATGGGTCCAATAATCATTGATGAAAAAAATGATTCTCGTATAGATTATGAACAAAAACGTTATGATATTTGCAAAAAATTGTCTTGTTATTTATTTAGTATTGACAACTATTTGGATGGTGATTATGACAACTCTTGTGACAATATGTTTAGAGCTAAACCGTCTAAAATCAGAATACAAGATATTGATATTGAATCAGACTATTCCAATTTTTATAATAACAGTTAACAGACAAAACATTATAATATGAATAATATTGAACTTGAAAAGCGTATTGCAAAAATTGAATCGCGTAACAAAAAAGTTACGGCAGACAAAGCCTGGGAAGTTAGTAATACTAGAAAATTACTAATTTTTGCAATTACTTACGTCATCGTATTTATATTCCTGATATGGATAAAAGCCGATAGACCCTGGTTAGGGGCATTAGTCCCACCAATTGCATTTTTGTTATCAACTTTGGCACTGCAAAAAATCAAAAAACTTTGGGTTAGTAGAATCTTTAAGTGATATCTATTTTATTGTTTTTTTGACTTTAAATCTCCATACGCATCTTCTATCAAAGCATACAAATCTGGGTTCTCTCTGACGACTATATTTAGATGTCGCACAAATGCTTCTGGTTCTGTTGGCCAACCACTTCGTTCTAGGACCTGCCTGCCAGATTTTAATACCCGACTTAAAGCTTCGAAATCATATGCAAAAAGGGCTCCAGTCATTACGCTGGACTCTTTTTCGTTTAGCCCAAGTACCATTAGCCCTCTCGCCTCTAACTCGTCTTTTAACTCATCTATATCAACTTTGCATATATCAGTTAAAACACCTATTGGGAGGTAGCCTAGAGGTTTATCTTTACCGACTCGTCCCAGACTATTAAATAACAACGACTCAATTTCGGCTGGCGAATACTCTCGTTCTGGCTTTGGGTGTCTTTTTAATATTTCGAACATAT
>CAIMUU010000051.1 GCA_903844835.1 uncultured bacterium
CTTATCCAAATCGGACTAGTATAATCGTCAATACCCCCACTTTCCCCCGCTAGAATATTAGCGGGGGCTTATCTTATAGAAGCATGCTCGCGCGCAATCAACGAACAAACACTCATAACTTCTTCGACACCGCTTATTTGAGCAATAATCTTAAGAGATTTTGTCGCAATCAAACGGAGCAACTTAATATGTTCAACTGTCACTTCACCATCACTCGACTCTCGCAAGCCCCGCTCAGAGGCATCATAATGGTATTTTTTTTCAGATGACAATTTATTACCGGCCACATCATACAACAAGCTTAGTTCATAGCCAAGTAGCGCCGAATACCTCAAATAAAACCAAGTCTGGATAATATCAAATTGGGTCGAACGCGAATCGAGCCCAGCCAAAGTGCCAGCCAATAAATCATACCAGTCTGGGCCATCAACCATCTCACTGGCGCCAGATACCAACTTTATAGCGCTATACGCAAACTGCATCCGGTTGTAGTCTTCCATAATATGATTGAAAAAAACAACCAATCGAGCCGATGTTAGTATGCCTAATTCGCCCTTGCCGTCAGCAATCGAAACTTCACAAATTGCAAATAGCTCAATACCGCCAGCCAATCGGCTCTTCTCGCGCCTAACACCTTTTGCCATGACACTGCATTTACCATTAGGTGTAATAAGCTGCAAAATCCGATCAGCTTCGCTGTAATTTGTACGACGAAGCACAATTGCCAATGTCTGGTTTGTTGTCATAATAAGACGCTTTTAACTGCTGATACCAAATCGTCTGGCACCATTACTGACTTATCAATTATACGCTTAACGCCGTATGGTTTTAGATTTTCAAGTGATAATTCGCTAGCCAAATGTGTACATAGAATAATCGGTATTTTCCCAGTATCTTCGTAGGTTTGTAGTTCATGTATCAACGCGAAAGCCGTACTGCCAGCCAATAGCACATCCAGGACAATTGCATCCGGATGGATATCGTCAATCACTTCAATCGCCGCCAAAGCATGTAGTGAAACGGTGGTTTTATAACCAGCCAGTTTTAACACCCTAGCATATTGCTCAGCTAGCCATTTATCATCTTCAACTATTAAAACAGACGAGCGCTTCATAATAGGCTAAGTTGTTTAGATGCCAGCAAATCCACATAAAAAGTTGCTCCGTCTCGATGTCTAGTAACGCCAATATTGCCATTCATTGCCTCGGCAAATTGTCCAACAATATACAACCCCAACCCACTACTCTGAGGTCGGGCATGAATTGTACTAGCCGATGAAACAAGCAGTTTATTTCTTAGCGATTTAAATATATCGTTCGATACGGCCGGCCCATAATCTCTGACCCCCAGACGGATAACTTGCCCAGCGTTACGTGTATCGATTTTGATTTCAACTCTTGCGTCACCTTCCGCATAATTTAAAGCATTGTCACTAAAATTCATAATAATACGTCGCAACAAATCACGATTACCAACCAACAACAATGAACGCCTACGTGAAGTTAATTTAACCTCCCTATCGTGGGCACTAAACAGCGGCGTCAAATCACGAACTATGTCTTCGCATAGTTGTTGTGGGTTAATTGGCTCAAGCGTAAAAAGTGCGTCGGGCAAACGAACCGAGCGTGTTAAATCACTCGTTAATCGCAAAGCGCGCTCGCTAGTTAAGCTTATCTGCCTAAGCATATGTTTTTGCTCTTCAATTGAAATATTACCGTCTTCAAGCGTCAGCGACAGTTGTCGAACCAATGCAAGTGGCGCCTTAAGTTCATGAGCGGCCACAACAAGTGATGGCAACCCACCGAACATAGCGCCTTCAGAATTGTGTTTGTGCTCCCCTCTAGTTGCACTCATATAATATTTATTGTAACACGTCGAACTACCTAGCGGGCTCAAGAATGTATAAATGGTATGCACCAATATTTTTATTTATTTTTAAGCCATCAAATTTACTGCCATAGCTAATAACACTCAGCGGTTTGCCCAACCTATTTGTCTCGGCCTGTAGTTTTACAATAATTCTTTTCATATCTCTGGTAACCGAAAAAATATAAATAACAGTCGTAGCACTTGGTAAATTCGACAACCAAAAATCAGCAAATCGAACTTCTATTTTTTTATGGTTTCGAGATAATAAACGCGAAATCAAAACTAGAATTGGGTTAATCTCAAAACCAACAGCACTTGCCCCCAACCTTGCCGCTTCGCGCAAGACTATCCCGTCACCACTGCCAATATCAACTAATAAGTCTTTGCTATTCAGCGGATATAATTCCTGAAAAACTTGTTTAATATATCTCTTTTGGCTTGGTACATAGGGTGAGCCAATAAAAACAACAAAACCGAAAATTAGAATAATTATTCCAACAAAGACAACAAGCCAATCCATTATTTTTCGCTATCGAATTTTTGTTTCACAATTTGAACTTCATTTTTAAGGGAAGTTAAATCTTTTTCAATTTCTACTGCA
>CAIMUU010000052.1 GCA_903844835.1 uncultured bacterium
ACTTTATAAGGGCACAAAAATGTATTATGACCGTTTTGAGGGTTATCATATTGAAGGTGGCGACATTGAAGTGCTAAGTGATAACTTGGTGGCAGTTGGGATTTCAGAGCGAACCGAGCCAGACGCTATCGCTGAACTGGCTCACAATCTATTCAACGATAAAGACGCAAATTTCAATACGATTTTAGCTTTTGATATCCCAGATGAACGCTCATTTATGCACCTGGACACTGTAATGACTAGAGTTGATATTGATAAATTTGCCGTTCATTCCAACGTTACATCAGTTAGTTCGGTCTATGCTATTACGCCAAGTGAAAACTCAAGCGAACTTAATATTGAGAAGTTAAATATGCCTCTGGATAAGATTCTGGAAAAATACCTTCGACTGGAAAAGGTGACATTTATCCAGTGTGGCAATGGCAATCGAGTTGCGGCTGAGCGCGAGCAGTGGTCCGATGGTGCCAATGTACTGTGTATTCGACCCGGCGTCGTGGTGGCTTATGATCGCAACTTTGTAACTAACGAGGCATTAAGGGCAAATGGTATTCGTGTTCTTGAAATCCCTAGTGGTGAGTTGTCGCGCGGACGCGGTGGTCCACATTGTATGACCATGGCTTTGCAGAGGGAGGATTAAATGGAGATTGACTTAAGAGGCCGTGATTTTTTGGGACTATTAGATTACTCTGAATTAGAAATCAGGTATTTGTTGGATTTGGCCAAATATTTTAAACAGTTGAAAAAATCTAAAAGTCCTCACAGATTTTTAGTAAATAAAAATATCGTAACGATCTTTGAGAAGGATTCAACTAGGACAAGGTGCTCGTTTGATGTTGCGGCATTTGATCTAGGCATGGGCGTAACTTATTTGGGTCCAACCGGTTCCCAAATTGGCAAGAAGGAAACGATTGCCGATACCGCCAGGGTCCTTTGTAGAATGTACGAAGGAATTGAGTACCGCGGTTTTAGCCAAGAATTAGTTGAAGAGCTGGCAAAATATTCAAGTGTTCCAGTTTGGAATGGTTTAACAGACAAATTCCATCCAACCCAAATGTTGGCTGACTTTTTGACGATGGAAGAAAATTTTGGACACCTAAAGGGATTAGAGTTGGTATTTGTTGGTGATATTCGTAATAATTCTGGCAATTCATTAATGGTCATGAGCGCAAAAATGGGCGTTAATTTTACAGCCTGTGGCCCAAAGGAATTATGGCCAGACGAGGATTTATTAAAGACTTGTCGTGAAATTGCTCAGAAAAATGGTTCAACAATTACCGTAACAGATAATTTGCTTGAGGCCACAAAAGATAAGGATGCAATTTATGCCGATGTTTGGCTATCGATGGGCGATCCGCCTGAAGAATGGGAGGCACGAATAAATTTATTAAAGTCATATCAGATTACAAAAGACATTTTGGACAATGCTAAAGATTCAGTAATATTTTTGCATGCCCTGCCGTCATTTCATAATCAGGGGACGACAATTGCTCAGGATATTCAGAAAAAATTTGGCATATCCGAGATGGAAGTGACGGATGAAGTCTTTGAGTCTTCGCATTCCAAGGTATTTGATGAAGCCGAAAATCGCATGCACACAATCAAGGCCGTAATTTACGCAACCATAAGAGATTAAAGACTGGTCTTATATGCAATAACTGCCGTATGTGTCACAATACAATCATAAGTACATTGTCAGGAGCCAAAAATAATTAACGTTGTAAATAGGGAAATAGGAGGCCCTAAGCAATGATTAACGAAAACGAAAAGAAGACTGTAAAACGCAAATGGCGAATGCCGTCGGCGTTTGCAATTCTATTTGGAATTGCTGCCGTGATGGCACTACTGAGTTGGGTGATACCATCAGGCTATTATGAACTTGCTACGGATGCCGATGGAAATACGACACCAATCGCAGGGACATACCAAGAGGTTGACAAGGTTACGACCGCCGAAGACGGGACGGTTACCGATGTCCGTCAAGGTGTCTATCAAACACTGAGCGCTCCAATTAGGGGCACAATTGACGCTATTGACGTGGTGCTATTCGTGCTCGTCCTGGGTGGCTTCCTCGGTATAACTATGAAGACGGGGGCGCTTGATGCGTTCTTTGGATCGATTATCAAGAAGCTAAAGGGTCGTGAAAAATGGATTATCCCTATTCTCATGATTTTCTTTGCTATTGGTGGTACGACTTATGGTATGCAAGAAGAAACCGTGGCATTTTATGCCTTAGTTGTTCCTTTGATGCTGGCGGCCGGTTTCAACGGCATGACAGCCGCAATGACGATTATTCTGGGTGCTGGCGTTGGTGTGTTGGGTTCAACAATCAACCCATTCTCAACTGGTATTGCATCTGGTTTCGCAAATATTTCACTAGGCGACGGTACGTTAGAGCGACTTATTATTTTGGCTCTTACGTTAGTTGCTGCAATCTGGGTAACGATGCGCTATGCCGCTAAGGTTAAGGCAGGTAAGTATGCCGCCGACTCAGTTGGCGATAGTCGCTTGGCGCGAGCTCATAAGGTTGGCGGAGGCCAGGTATTAGAATTCACTCCAAAGCGCAAAGTAATTGCAATCATCTTTGCATTAACTTTTGTTGTGATGATTCTGTCGGTCATCCCATGGTCATATAAGTTCAACATTAACTTTTTCGCTGATATCAATGCTTGGTTATTAGGCATTCCAGTTCTTGGCACCTTTATTGGCAATATTTTGCCGTTGGGCGACTGGTGGTTTAATGATCTTTCAGTCTTATTCTTTGTATCAGCGTTAATTATGGGTCTTATCTATTTCAGGGGTAAGAACCGAACCGATTCAGAGGATGATAATCTATTTGGAACATTCGTCGATGGTGCTCGCGACTTACTAGCAGTTGCATTAATCGTTGGTTTTGCGCGTGGTATTTCGGTGGTCATGAATGATGGACAGATTATGGACACTATCATTCACTCTGGTGAAGTTATTCTTACTAACGTGTCTTCATGGCTACTGCCGGGCTTGTCATTTATTGTGTATTTGCCGTTGTCAATTTTGATTCCATCAACGTCAGGTCTAGCCACGGCTTCAATGCCGATTATGGCGCCACTGGCGGACTTTGCAGGAATTGAACGACATCTGATTGTGACGGCTTTTGCAACTGCTGAAGGAGTTGTTAATATGATTGCTCCAACGGTAGCATCGGTCATGGGTGGTTTGGCACTTGCCAAAGTTTCGTACGTCCTATGGGTTAAACGAACTTGGAAATTCATGATTGTTGTAAGCTTAATCAGTATTGCAGTTATTACCGTATCGGCTTTGCTGTAAACGGAGAAAGATAAAAATATGGCTCAAACTATTGTTATTGCGCTCGGTGGGAATGCACTTCAGAAAAAAGGTGAGGCAAGTGCCTCGGCTCAACAAAGAGCTTCCGACGCAACAGCAATGACTCTTGCCCCTCTTATTAAAGAGGGGCTTAGAGTTGCCATTGTCCATGGCAATGGCCCGCAGGTTGGAAATATTGTCTTACACGAAGAAGCAATTAATACGTCGGATGTGCCGACGCTCCCGCTAGATAGTGACGTGGCGATGAGCCAGGGGTTAGTTGGTTATTGGTTGCAACAATCTTTTCAAGAGGCATTCTTGGCGTCAGGTATGGATAATTCGGTGGCAACAATTGTTACGCAAGTTGTGGTTGACGCCAATGATTCGGCTTTTTTAGATCCCACCAAGCCAATCGGTCCGTTTTATTTGAGCGAAGAGGCGGCTAGTCAGATTGTTTCCGAGAGGGGTATTAAGGTCGTAGAAGATGCTGGCCGTGGTTGGCGCCGAGTAGTGCCATCGCCCAAGCCAGTTCATATTGTCGAACTTCAGATTATTAAAAAGTTAGTAAGTGATGGCACTGTAGTAATATCTTGCGGTGGTGGCGGAGTCCCAGTTATCTCTGAAGGTATGAAATACACTGGCGTTGAGGCAGTTATTGATAAAGATTTTGCGGCCGCCAGGTTGGCCGATGATTTAAAGGCTGATAAATTGATTATTCTTACGTCAGTAGAAGCAGCAATGATTAATTTTGGTAAAGAAAATCAACAAGTATTAGGCCGGGTGTCGGTCGGTGATATGAAGCGATATGTCGAAGAAGGTCACTTTGTGGCTGGTAGTATGTTACCAAAAGTCCAAGCGGCAATTGAATTTGTGGAGACTGGGGTCGGTCGTCAGGCGATTATTGCCTCACTCGATAATGTTAAAGCGGCAGTCAGTGGTGAATCTGGGACAGTCATTTTCTAGAAGGTCCGTCCTTCT
>CAIMUU010000053.1 GCA_903844835.1 uncultured bacterium
TGCGGGTTATTGCCGATCATTTGCGCGGTGCGACTTTTTTGGCAGTTGATGGCGTTCGACCATCCAATAAAGAGCAGGGCTATGTGATGCGACGTTTGTTGCGCCGCTCCATTCGCTATGCCTTTGATTTGGGGATTGAACAAAACTTTTTTCAAGAAGTTGTACCAGTAATCGCTGACCTATATTCAGGCGATTACCCTGAGGTTAAGGAACAGCGGGATGAAGTTATCGCCACACTCGTAAAGGAAGAAAAAGTCTTTCGTCAAACCCTGAACAAGGGCTTGCGTGAGTTTGCAAAGTTTGCGTCAGCCGGCTTAACTGGTACGGAATTATTTACGCTTTATGACACCTATGGCTTCCCGGTCGAACTTTCGACTGAAGAGGCTTTCAAGCAAGATATCAAATTATCGGATAATTGGCGAGCTGAATTTGATGCCAAAATGGCCGAACAGAGATTGCGAAGCCAGACGGCAGCCAAGGGCGCATTTAAGGGTGGCCTTAGCAGTAACTCTGATATGACCAGGAAGTATCATACTAGCGCCCATTTGTTGATGCAGGCTCTTCGTGATGTGCTTGGGCCATCGGTTGCCCAAAAAGGTGCCAACATTGATGAGGAACGCCTACGACTTGACTTTTCTTGGGGCGAAAAAGTGACGCCTGAACAGCTTAGGCAGGCTGAAGATATCGTTAACGCGCAGATCACGTCTAATTTGACAGTAAGCTTTGCTGAATATCCAACGAAAGTTGCCCTGGAAGAGATGGGTGCTCATGGCGAATTTAGTAGTAAATATGGCGATACAGTCAAGGTTTATAAGATAGCAGCTGACGGCTCGGACCAACCTTATAGCCTTGAAATTTGTGGTGGTCCACACGTTGAACATACTGGTGAATTAGCTGAGGGTGGCAAGACATTTAAGATAATCAAAGAAGAATCTAGTTCGGCTGGGGTTCGACGCATTAAGGCCGTTCTGGCTTAGACAGGTTGAAATTTTTATGGAAAAAGAGACGAAAGCCATAATCGAAAAAAAACACTACGGGCAAGACGCGGTTAGTCTAGGCTTATTAAGACGAGCAGCTTTTCATGAAAGATTCGGCTTGGATTATGATAATAATTCACGCTATTTCTTACCCGAGTCTTATTATGAATCACTTTTTAGTAAAACCGAAGCTGGCTTGGATCAATGGGGTAGTCGGGTTGACTGTAGGCTGATGCCATTTAGTGGCTACCCAGAAATATTTGGTGTTGTTGAGATTGATGTTGATGGGCGGAGATATGCTTGTCCAAGAGACCATTTTGGCGACAACAAAGAAATGGGCTTTCAATGGCTTGAGGTGTCTGATTTAGTTGTCAGCGTAAACAAAAAAAGTCTGTGGCCAAAGAAATTCCCTTTTGAAATAACTCCTCAGATTGAAGCTGCCCTAAATGATATTGATAGTCAAAGTTTGGTGGATGACACAATGGACTTGGCAAAATATCTGGGACTTGGTGATCGAATCCATGTTGATAAGAGAAGTTATTATAAGAAAAAAATTATTAATGAAGCTTTAGAAAAATTTGGAGTTGAAGATTCTGATAAGTTAGCAAAAATTCTAAAGTCAATTGGCCTTAGAATAATCAAAACTTCTGATAGGCTGGAAGATCCAGAAAATACTGAAACCGAAGTTGATGCGATACTTGAGGCAATTTCGATAATGGATTCATACAACCATAAGCGCAGTTAGTATATAATGGATTGTGACTATGGTATTTGAAAAATTTCTATCAAAACACAAAGATAAATCACAGCACGAATATATTGTGGCGCTTGACGTTGGGACTGAGTATGTCAAAGCGTTAATCGCTAAGGTAAGTGGCGACAAATTAGAAATTGTCGGGGCGGGCAGACAGCATCAAGAGATTAGTGATATGTATGCTGGCGCTATTGCTGATATTTCTGGAGTGGTTCGTAATTGTGAGTCAGCCCTATCCGAGGCCGAGGAGCAGGCCCATGTTCAAGCCAAAAAAGTTGTGATTGGTATTGCTGGCGAGTTAGTCAAGGGAGTTACAAATACAATTCGTTACCGACGTCCACAACCAGACCGACCACTCGACACGGCTGAAATGGAATTTATTATTGAGAAGGTCCAAGAACGGGCTCAGGCCAAAGCTCAAAAGCAAATTGCTCTTGAGACGGGTAATCCTGATGTTGAAATCAAACTTGTAAATAGCGCGCTTGTCAGTATCCATATTGATGGTTACAAGGTTAGTAATCCAATTGGTTTTCAGGGGCATGATGTGGCAGTCCAGATTTATACAGCTTTTGCGCCAATGGTCCATATCGGCGCTTTGGAGAGGGTAGCAGATGAGTTGTCTTTGGACCTATTAGCAGTTGCAGCCGAACCTTTTGCAGTTAGTCGTAGTGTGCTTGGGACTGATGCCAATAGTAGCTTGACGGCAATACTAGCCGATGTTGGTGGCGGCACTACCGATATAGCTGTTGTTAATGATGGTGGTGTTGAGGGTACTAAGATGTTTGGTATTGGTGGACGTAGCTTTACGAGGACTATCGCTAGTGAAATGAATATTTCATACGATGAGGCCGAGAAGCTAAAAGTTAATATTGAAAATGACAAGATTAAGCCTATTATTGCCAAAGAGGCGAATGAGGCGATTGATAAAACTTTGGAAGTTTGGATTTCGGGAGTCGAGCTTGCCTTGAGTGAATTCGACTCGGCCGATCACTTGCCAAATCGCATCTTGCTTTGCGGTGGTGGTGCCAGTCTGACAAAATTAGTTGAGGCGCTACAACGACAGGATTGGCACAAGGATTTGCCGTTTACAAAAAAGCCTACAGTCCATCATATTCATCCGTCAGAAGTTGTTGGCATCACGGATTTAACCGACAAAGTTACCGACCATACATTCATTACGGCCATGGGCCTGCTAAGGGTTGGCTATGATACAATGATAGGCAGCAGCGACAGCGATACGATTAAAGATAAATTAAATCGGATCCTGAGAATATAAATATGAATAAAGACGTAATCTATATTGATACCGAAGACGATATTACAGCTATTATTGGCAAGATTAAGGGTAGCAAAGAAAAGATTGTAGCCCTAGTGCCACCAAAGCGGATTGGCGTATTACAAAGTGCTGTTAATTTACGCCTACTTGCAAAAATGGCTGATGTTAGCAATAAAAGATTGGTTTTGGTTACAAATAACAAAGCCTTAATTAGTTTATCGTCAGTTGCCAAAATCCCAGTTGCTAAAAACTTACAAAGCAAGCCAGAAATGGCTGAAATTGATGTTCTGGAAGTTGACGACGGGGAAGATGTTATCGAGGGCGAAAAATTACCAATTGGCGAATTAATGAAAACGGCTGACCTCGACGAAAACGGCAAGGTTGTTGATGTTATCGATAGTATCGATGTTGAAGAAAATCTTTCTAAAGTTGAGTCAAAGAGTTTTGGCAAAAGCGCCGTTAA
>CAIMUU010000054.1 GCA_903844835.1 uncultured bacterium
AATCTCTAGGCACCAGCCAAAGTGCCATAAATCGCATCGAAAAAGGTGGACAAAATATCAGCCTTGAGATGTTAGCGCGCATTAGTGATGTTTTGTCAAGTGAGCTTGTCAGCCTTAATCAATCAGGTAAGATTAACTTTAGAATTAATGGTGGCAAAAAACTATCTGGCGAAATTGAAGTCAAGACCAGCAAAAATGCTGCCGTTGGGCTACTTTGCGCCAGCTTGCTTAATCACGGCACCACTACCCTTCGACGCGTTGCCAGAATTGAGGAAGTTTATCGAATAATCGAAGTTCTTCAAAGTATCGGTGTCAAAGTCCGCTGGCTCAACGAACGAAATGACCTCGAAATCACACCGCCCGCCAAATTAAAACTTGAGAATATTGATGTCGAAGCTGCCAAGCGCACTCGAACCGTTATTATGTTCTTGGGACCTTTGCTAAATCAATACAAAGAGTTTGATTTGCCTTTTGCTGGTGGCTGTAACCTCGGCAATCGCACGGTTGAACCTCACATGGTCGGCCTTGCACCATTTGGCCTCAGCGTCACCACAAAGAACGATCAATACCATGCCTCGGTTAGTAAAAAAACTGTTGACCATGCCATCCTACTAACTGAGCGCAGTGATACCGCGACCGAAAGTGTAATTATGGCTGCCGCCCTTTATGACGGCGAAATTACGATTCGCAATGCTAGCCCAAATTATATGGTTCAGGACTTATGTTTCTTCCTGCAAAAATTAGGTATTAAAATTAACGGCATCGGCACAACTACACTCAAGATTACTGGCGTACGCAGTATAAATCGCAATGTAGAATACTTCATTAGCGAAGATCCAATTGAAGCGATGAGCCTTATCGCCGCCTGTGTTGTGACCGACTCAGAAATCACTGTTAAACGTGTCCCAATTGAATTTACCGAGATCGAATTGGCCATTTTAAGTGGTATGGGCTTGAAATACAAAATGACCGAAGAATATGATGCCAGAAACGGTCAAACTAGACTAGTTGACATCAGCATTTTGCGGTCTGAACTAACTGCACCAATCGACAAATTGCACAGCATGCCATTCCCAGGAGTAAATATGGATAACCTACCATTCTTGGGCTTAATCGCAACAGTTGCTAGTGGCCGCACGCTAATCCATGACTGGTCTTATGATAATCGCGCCATATACTTTACTGAGTTATCTAAATTAAATGCCAATATTGAATTGGTTGACCCACACCGAGTCTACATAACTGGACCAACTAGATGGAAGCCAACCGATATTGTTTCGCCACCAGCTTTGCGTCCATCAGTTGTTATTATGCTGGCAATGCTAGCGGCACCAGGCCTATCAACCCTGCGCGACGTTTATTCAATTAACCGTGGCTATGAAGATTTTGCAAATCGTCTGAATGCACTCGGCGCCGATATCGCAACTTATCGCGAAATCTAGTCCGAAGGTGGCAAAGAAAGTTGCGCTTTCTCCCGAAGAACATCATATACTTTACAATTTTCGTTCATAAGCTCGATAGCCTTATTGACTTCAACTCTTCCTTCTTCGGATAGTCCACTAATAAATTTATTGAAGTCAGCTTCGAAATACCCATTATACATTTTGTCTTCACCATATTTTTCAACAAGCTCACCAAACAAATTGGTCACATAAACATAATCTTTATTCCCGTCAGGAACATTTGAAACTTTTGCATTTGGACTAAAGGCGCTTAACGTCAGCCACTGGGTTGCGGCTTCATTAAAAACTAACAGATTTGGGTCACTGGCGTACCCTGCAATATTTTTTTCGCGATTAGCCGAGGCCATATGAAGCATCTCGTGACAAAGCAAGGTTGCGCTAAAGTTCTGTTTTGAAATATACATAGTATTTTCGGCAATCACATAAATTGCGTCCGAAAACGGGACACCATCCCTTAAGTAGACAATGTCATCGAGCAAAACTTTTCTAAATGTCCCAGCGTTTTTATTGTAATTATCAGAATTAAAAGATTCCATTGATGAAAGTTTGCTGGTTAATATTCTATAAACATTTTCATCAACCTGCGCAGCAATCTCGACACTAACATCGCCCAATCCAATTTCGGTACTTTTTATCTCGTTTAACTCTTCGGGCATTTCAGTAAATCTTCTTTCTATGCGTAAGGATTATATTTTTGAGGCTGACTTACCGGCCTTGCTCTCATCGCGCCATAGGAACTGCCAATTGTTGAACGGTTATAGCCCTTGATAATTTGCCGGCTACGGTCAATTCGTTGACGCTGTAAAAAAGTCTCGGAAGAGGTTGAGCCAACCCGATTACCGGTTGCGACCCGAGCATAGCCATTGCTATGGAAGGGTTTGTTGGTATCATTAGAGACTATGTGTTTGTTTAAATCCATAATACTAGACTAATTATAGCAAACTAACAAATAGGCAGACCCCAAAATAAAATAAGACCAAAAAGGTCTTATTTTATTTGGGGCGAAT
>CAIMUU010000055.1 GCA_903844835.1 uncultured bacterium
CGCAAGATTCCAGTTGGAACCGGTGCAGCAGGTTACAGTTCAGCACGTGATATCGAAGTCGATATCGCGCAAGATATCGTCGAAGACGCTATCGAGAATATCGATTTAGACGCCTAATCGATTGACAGCCAAAACTAAAAGCCCCTTCGCAAGTTGGGGCTTTTTAGTATTCAAAATCAAATTATTACAAAAATGCACGTCGATAATTACATATTGGCTCGAGAGGAATCTACTTCGACCAAAATGCCATTTGGCACTGCTGGGAGTAGATTCCTCTTAAATTAAGTAGTAATTAATTGTGGCTAGCCAAAGCAAAAACGATTGCGATGACGGCCAGAATCACTACGACCAAGAGAATTGAGGCGAATCTTCTTGTGCGCTTTGACGACCTAGTCTTGTCGTGCTTGGTGACTTGTTGAATTGCTGGAGCAGGTCTCCATTTTGTCATACTTTTCTCCTTTCACCATCCTCTTTTGGGCAATGTTTTTCTGACGGCCTTTTCAAGGTCTTCGACTGCAAAAAAATCAGATATTAATCCATGCGTGAACGCAATCTTAATTGCGTCGTCCATATGGATTTTCGGGTTTGCCTCATAGACGACAACGATGTTGCCTACGACGCACTGTTCGACGAACTTACGAAAGCTCCCGGATATTTGGCTAACGAACTTGTTCTTTTCGTTGGCCGAAATGATTGCCTGTTCGAGCGGGGTAAGTGGCTCAGAAATGATAACCTCAATCTTTTTTTCTAGATTTGCGATCTGAAGATTTGTTAGGAAGTCGACTCCATCCATTACGTACTCAGCGTATGCCTCTTTGGTATTTTCCATTTTCCCCTCCAATGTTGCTTTAACGGCATATTTTTTGCTGCTCAAGACGTTCAGGAGCAGCCGTTAACCAACCTAATAGATTAATTAGCGTGCTGCGCCCAAAATTAGAGTTTGTAGGCGACGTGCATTGTAATAATTAGATTTTTAAAATTCAAAAATCAAGTATTGTTTATGAAATTTATAAGAGATACATTATCACTAAACGGCCCAATTGTCAATATAATGAGTCAGGGAGGTTGCTTATTTGTTGTATTTTTGTTATAATCACAGACGAGTTTAGTCAAATCGAGCTAACGAATTTTCGCTTTATTGCGAAGAATGTGTACAGATTCGCTAGATCATTGACAATAACAGAGATAGCATGCTGAGCTAGATCTGTAAAATAATAACTGATATATATTGCGTTTGTCTTTTATATCTTTAATTTATTAAGTAAATAACAATCATATGGAGCTATATTAATGCCAACGATTAACCAATTGGTGCGAAAGCCTAGGAAAATTGCGGTTAAGAAATCGAAATCTCCTGCGCTCGGCACAATTCATAACGCCCTCAAGACTCGTTATTACGAGCAAAACAGCCCACTTAAGCGTGGTGTCTGTGTTCGCGTAACCACAAAAACCCCAAAAAAGCCAAACTCAGCGCTTCGAAAAGTTGCTCGAGTTCGTCTAACGAATCAGCAAGAAGTCTGGGCTTATATTGGCGGCGAAGGTCACAACCTACAAGAACACGCTGTTGTTCTAGTCCGCGGTGGACGCGTCCCAGATCTTCCAGGTGTACGTTATCACATTGTTCGTGGTGCGCTTGACCTCCAGGGCGTCGCAAAGCGCAAACAGGGCCGTTCTAAGTACGGTACCAAGAAAGAGAGTAAATAATGCCTCGTAAAACTACAGTTGCTTTGCAACGAAAATTGAATCCAGACCGTAAATATAACAGTGTTATGGTCATGCACCTAATTAACAAGTCAATGTTAAATGGCAAGAAGCAAATTGCTGAAAAAGCTGTCTATACGGCTCTTGAAGTTGCTGCCAAGAAACTTAATGTTGAAAACCCATTAGATGTTTTTGAGCGTGCTATTCGCAACATTTCACCAAGTTTTGAAGTTAAATCTCGTCGTGTTGGTGGTGCAAACTATCAAATTCCATTTCCAATTCAAGGTCATCGTCAATTACACTTTGCCTTTTCTTGGTTGGTTCAGTCAGCTCGTGCTCGAAAGGGTATTTCGTACTCTCAGCGCCTAGCTCAAGAGATTGTTGATGCATGTGGCGAAACAGGTGGAGCCTACAAGAAAAAAGAGGATACCCACCGAATGGCCGAAGCAAACCGTGCGTTTGCACACTTTGCTCGCGTTTAATTTTACAATAAAATAAAATGATCGCCATTCGCTGTATTGCGAAGGCGAAAAGGAAATATTATGGCAGAAAGACACGTCCCGCTTCAAGATTTACGCAATATTGGAATTATTGCTCATATTGACGCTGGAAAAACAACTATAACCGAGGCAATTTTGTACCGTACCGGGCTTTCGCACAAGATTGGACTTGTCCATGAAGGTGATACAACGACTGACTGGATGGAGCAAGAGCGTGAACGCGGAATTACTATTACCTCAGCTGCTGTGACGGCTTTTTGGCGTGACCACAAAATTAACCTAATCGATACACCAGGCCATATTGATTTTACGGCCGAAGTTGAGCGTTCGCTACGCGTACTCGACGGCGCAGTCGTAATTTTTGACGGCAAGATGGGCGTAGAAGCTCAGTCTGAGACAGTTTGGCGCCAAGCCAATAAATATAAGGTTCCTCGTATCTGTTTTATTAATAAAATTAATCAGACCGGTGGTGACTTTTACAAATCACTAGATTCAATTCATCGACGACTAACTAAAAATGCCTTACCAATTCATTTGCCAATTGGCTTTGAAAAGGAAATCAATGGCGTAGTCGATTTAGTTGACATGAAATCTTATACATATACTGACTACTCTGATCATCAATTAGTAATTGGTGAAATTCCTGCTGACATGCTAGACAAGGCTAAACATGCCCGTAGCTTATTGGTTGAGGCTGCTGTAGAAGCTGACGATGCCTTATTTGAACGCTTCCTTGATAAGGGCGAAGACTCAATAACGGTTGATGAACTACGTGTTGCTTTGCGCAAACGTGTATTGGCTGGAGATTTCTATCTTGTTACTGGTGGCGATGGTCGTGGAGTTGCGGTTGAAAAGATTCTTGATCTTGTTGTCGAATATTTGCCATCACCACTAAATGTTGATGCCATCTGGGGACATGATCCAAAGACAGGTGCTGAAATTCAGCGCAAGCCGGACGTAAAGGAACCATTGTCTAGCCTAGCGTTTAAGATTGCAACCGACCCATTTGTTGGTAAGTTAATTTTCGTTCGTGTTTATAGTGGCAAAATGGAAGCTGGTTCCTATGTTTTAAACACAACAACTGGCGAAAAAGAGCGAATCGGACGAATTGTTCGTATGCATGCTGACAAGCGAGTTGATATTGAGTCTATTGATGCTGGCGATATCGCTGCCGTTGTGGGCCTAAAAGGCACATTTACCGGTATGACTCTTTCGGATATTACACATCCAATCACTCTCGAGTCGATTACTTTCCCCGATCCTCCAGTATCGATTGCGGTTGAACCTAAGACCAAAGCCGATCAGGAAAAGATGGGCGTAGCCTTGCAGAGACTTGCCGAAGAAGACCCTACATTTCGTGTTAAAACCAACGAAGAAACCGGCCAAACGATTATGTCAGGTATGGGTGAGCTTCACTTGGATATCTTGATTGATCGTATGCGTCGTGAATTTAATGTTGAAGCAAACATTGGTGAGCCACAAGTGGCCTTCCGTGAGTCAATCAAGGGCAATTCCGACGTCCAAGGTAAACACATCAAGCAGTCTGGTGGACGTGGTCAGTATGGTGATGTTTGGATTAAATTTGAACCAAACGAGCCAGGCAAAGGCTTTGAGTTCATTGACGCCATTAAGGGTGGTGTTGTGCCTCAAGAATATCGCAAGCCAATTGAAGCTGGTGTTCGCGAAACTTTGGAAGGTGGTGTTATTGCTGGTTACCCAGTAGTTGACGTCAAAGCAACTCTATATGATGGTAGCTATCACGATGTCGACTCTAGTGAAATTGCCTTTAAATTGGCAGGTAGCTTGGCAGCACGCGATGGTATCAAAAAAGCTAAACCAATCTTGCTAGAACCAATTATGCGTGTTGAAGTGACCACACCAGAAGAATTCATGGGTGATGTTATTGGCGACCTCAACTCTAGACGTGGTCGAATCGACTCCATGGAAGATTTGAACGCCGGTGCTAAACTCATTAAGGCTATGGTGCCACTATCAAATATGTTTGGCTACACAGGTGATATCCGCTCAATGAGCCAAGGTCGCGCTGCTAGCACAATGGAGCTTGCCCTATACGAGGAAGTTCCACCAAATGTTGCTCAAGAGATTATCGAAAAACGCTCGAGCAAATAGTTAATAAATTACACTTTACCTTATGCGGTTCGTTCTGTATAATGTTGACATACGTTGTGAGGTAAGATTTGTCTCATGCGAAAAAAATTAATGCGCTATTCGCCACACGACGAAAGCGAGAAGGAATAAATATAATGACAGAATTCGATCGAACAAAGCCACATGTAAACGTCGGCACAATGGGCCACGTTGACCACGGCAAGACAACTTTAACTGCAGCTATTACGGCTGTCCTAGCTAAAAGGTTGCCAAGCCCAACTAACAAGGCCGTAACCTATGCTCAGATTGACAACGCTCCAGAAGAGCGAGCACGTGGTATCACTATTGCGTCATCTCACCAGGAATACGAATCAGCTAAGCGTCACTATGCTCACGTTGATATGCCAGGACACGCCGACTACGTCAAAAACATGATTACTGGTGCTGCCCAAATTGACGGCGCAATTCTAGTAGTTGCTGCAAATGATGGTCCACTTCCACAGACTCGCGAGCACGTACTGCTTGCTCACCAAGTTGGTGTGCCAAAAATCCTAGTATTTCTAAACAAGATGGATATTGCTTACCCAGAACTAGTTGAATTAGTCGAGATGGACATTCGTGAACTTCTTGCTAAGAACGGCTTTGACGAAGATGCTCCAATTATCAAAGGGTCTGCAACTAAGGCGCTAGAAGGCGACAAAGCATCAGAAGATGCAATTATGGAACTCGTAGAGGCCCTAGACAGCTATATCCCACAACCTATTCGTGATCTTGAAAAACCTTTCCTAATGCCAATTGAAGACGTGTTCTCAATCAAGGGACGTGGAACAGTTGCAACGGGACGTATCGAACAAGGTGTCATTAAAATTAACGACCCTGTCGAGATTGTTGGTCTACATCCAACACTATCATCGGTCGTAACTGGCATTGAGGCTTTCAAAAAGAACCTGAACCAAGGTCAAGCTGGCGACAACGCTGGTATCTTGCTCCGTGGTATTGAGCGCGAACAAATTGAGCGTGGTCAAGTTGTTGTCAAACCAGGCAGCTTAACTCCACACACCGAATTTGAAGCAGAAGTTTATATCCTAAAGAAAGAAGAAGGTGGTCGCCACACTCCTTTCTCAAAAGGCTACAAACCACAATTCTACTTCCGAACTACTGACGTTACTGGCGAAGTCGAACTTCCAGCCGACAAAGAATTGGTTATCCCTGGCGATACACTAACTTTCAAGGTTGTATTACTTGCTCCAATCGCTATGGAAAAGGGTCTAACCTTTGCTATTCGCGAAGGCGGCAAAACAGTTGGTGCCGGTGTTGTTACAAAAGTTGTCAAGTAATTTGATTTCTTAACAAATTAACACCTCTGCTAAAACGGAGGTGTTTTTGTTGTGTTAATTAGATTTGAATGTTATAGTAATGTAGATAATATTAATCATATCGAGAACTCGGCGATGACAGAACAAAACTGATTCACAGCAGAGGTTACGATATAAAAACGAAGGAGCCTTAAATGGCAAACGAACAAGAACCAAATTTGCGAATTAGAATTCGCTTGAAGGCCTATGACCACAAAGTCATTGACCAGTCTGCTAAACAAATTATTGACACTGCAATTCGAACTGGTGCTAGTATCGCCGGTCCAGTGCCTTTGCCAACTCGTCGAAGTACGTTTACGGTTGTTAAATCACCTCACGTATACAAAAAAGGTGGTGAGGCGTTCGAAATGCGC
>CAIMUU010000056.1 GCA_903844835.1 uncultured bacterium
AATTAAATTAAATTAAACAATACCTATTCATCGATTTTAGTTTTATCTGATGCACTTTATAACAACCAAAATATGACACAGGCCGAGCTAATTGACCTAGACAAAACAATCAACTCCGCCCCAACTAATGTTTGGATAACGATTAATCTAGACGGTATAAATTATAATAAGTCAATATTGCCCGTTTTGAAGCACGATTAGGTATAAGACTGCAATTTGAAGAACTGGGTAGCTATGAAGTAGCCGGTGATATTATGCATAAAGTTGTTATTAGGCCAGTTATATCATAAAGTAAGAATGTATATTCCTTTAATTATTGGAACAACAAATTAAATATATGAATCCCGAAAAAGACGAACCAACTATCACCCCCGAGATAGACAAAAAACTTGCCGATTCTGTTGAGAAGGCAATAGCAAAAATTGATGAAACAGAAAAATTTATTGCAGAAAATACTGATACAGTAGGCCCAGAAGCAACTGAGCTAGTTGATAGCGCATTAGCCTATCAAGCAAAAGAAGTTGTCAAAGACTCTGATAGCGATGGTGTACGCACCGAGGCTGAATCATCCACCATCGGCGAATCTGTCAAGGCGGTTATCGTTGAAGGCGCTCTTGAAGGCTCTGGCACCAAAACGACAAGTGGCGAGAACCCAATTATTGACTTAGAAAAATCGGGTCTATCTAGCGACGTAACGTCCGTAATTAGCGAATTGCACATCGAAGACGCAAAATTGCCAACTGGCGAAAATATTGCCGAATTAGCTGCTAATACTATCGAGCGAGAACAAACAGAGCCAATTCCCGAGACCCTATATCGTGGCGAGAGAGTTTATCTTAATAATATTGACCAGATTGGCCAACGTGATTTATCGACGGTAGGACACGAACAGACCCACAATCAGCAAGGCAAGGTATATCTATCACGAGACATTGATTACGCGATTAATTATGCAATAGGTACCGATGGCGTAACATGGTATGATCATCCACTCGCCAAAGAAGAAATTCCCATAGGCGTCGTGTATAAAATCAAAAATCCAAATAATATTATCGGCGCAATTCCAGAAGGAGAGGCCTTACCAGATTTTATTGGTGGTGAACTTGCAGGGAAGCATCGCGAATTTACGGCCGACTCGGTACCAGCTGGTCAATATCAAGTCGCAGAGCTACAAATTATGGATGATTACATCCAGCCGAATGGACATAGGCGTTCAGATATGCGAGATATCCTAGAGAGGTTTACGGTCAACGATCCAGCCAAGCTTTCTGAAGCTATTCAAACTGTTAAGAAACGAATTGATGAGTTAGATGCTGATCGAATTACCGCAAATATCTAAATATATACTATACTTAAACAATGAATAAGATTGATTTTGCCAAAGGCGTAGAGAGACTTATTAACCCAATTAGTGTCGGTACTTTGCATTTTATGCAGTCATTTAACACACTACTGCCGAGGTCAATCCAGGAAAAGTTTGTTCAGGCCTCGTCCAAGAAAACACCATTTATGGGGTTTGTGGTTGAGCCATATGGGATGTTTTTGTGCTATGAGATTATCGACCTAGAAAAGGCAAAATCGTTACTGCCCGATGGGTTTAAGCTAATTAAGACTAAGATCTTTGCTGATGATGAGCCGAAATATTACTCGATATTCGGCTGTGTACGTGCCCATACTAGCGCTTTTTGGGGCTCAAGAACAGAGTTCTATATTATTGCCGAAGACGAATCCACTGGGCTACTTAGCTGGATAATTATTGACTATGTAACTGACACAATTAGTTATGACAATAAAAACGGGCTAGTCTCGCCAAATAGCGATAAGTTTGTATTAACGACAAATTATCTGGGCAAGATGTTTATTGACATTGAGAAAAAGGACAATACGCATAAATTAAAGCTTGAGGCAAATATTGAAAATGGAATTATGAAAAAGATTGACGAACGTCTATGGCTTGAGGGCAACTTGTCAATTGGCTATGGCCGTAACTTATCAGATAATGGCGCTGGTATTTTTGCACTCAGATTCGAGCCAGGCGAAACCGACAGGGCACTAAAGATTTTCGACAAAGACATTACTATGGAATTAAACACCTGGTATTCTGGACTATTTGAAAAGAATCCTTCGCAGGTTGCTTGCTTCCCATACGCACAGCATTTTATATCTGACAGTCCTGGCCACTCTAGTGTTATCAAAAATAGGCAAGAATTAATTGCCGCCGCCAACAAAATCGACTTTGATAAAGTCAAAGTTTATTCGACAAAGTCATTTAAGATTATGTTTTTAATTAGCGCCATTGTTTCTTTTTCAACTACGGTGCTGTTAGTCGTATTATTGATTTTAAAGTGATTACCCATAATCGCTATTACTGTTTTTTATTTTGCTATACTTAAATTATGACAGAACAAAAATATATAGAGCAAGAAGTAAAATACAGTATCGCCGACATTAACAAACTAATTACAAAGCTGAAGAAACTTGGTGCAGTTGATACCGGTATCGACTTTCAAAGAACAGTTAGATTTGATAGCCACGACGACGAACTTGCCAAAAAAGGTATGTTTTTGCGCGTCAGAAGTGGCCATGGCAACAAAATTACCATGAAAATAAAGCTGGCATCAGAAAATTCCGACGTGCATGAGCGCGAAGAAATCGAGACAACTGTCGAAAACCTCGACAAGATGCGCCAGATTATTGTCAATCTTGGCTTTGACAAAGAATTAATCATGGAAAA
>CAIMUU010000057.1 GCA_903844835.1 uncultured bacterium
ACTTGGCAAAATATAGAAACCTTTTTCTTTTACAGTATCAGCTCTTCCGAATTCCGCAGCATCATCACTAAGATTTTTATAATCAAAATTTCTTGACGTATTTGGATCCTTCAACTCTTCTGAATTAATATAATTCGTAAGATTTTCCGAAATGAACCTATAGAATAGGATTCCCAAAACATACTGTTTGAAATCCCAACCATCTACAGACCCTCTGAGATCATTTGCGATTTTCCAAATAGTACTGTGTAGGTGCGCCCGTTCTTGCTCTTTTTTAGTATCCATTCTGTTATTATACCCCAAATCAGCCGAATAATATTTGCAATTAATCTCTAAAGAACCGTTTTGAATCCAGATCTTGTGACAATCAAATGGTCTATTAGTAAAATTCCAAGCACTCTTGCTGACTCTTTAAGTTGTATCGTTATTTCTCTATCCGCTTCGCTGGCGACTAGACTCCCGCTCGGATGATTATGTGCCACGATAATCGAGGCGGCGCGGTCGTTTATGGCATCGGCGAAGACTTCGCGCGGATGGACTAGGCTGGCGTTGAGCGTGCCGATAGTTATTGTGCGTTTGGCGATTAGGCGGTTGGCACCATCCAGGGTCATGACGACGAAATGCTCTTGTTTTTTATCGCGAATATCTGCCAGTTGTTCGACGGCCTTCTCGGGAGAGTCAATAATTGGCTGCTCACTAGTTATTAAATAGCGTTTTGAAAGTTCAATTGCCGCCAGAATTTCGGTAATTCGGGCTGGCCCCATTCCACTCACCTGTTGCAATTGTTCGTAGGTGATATTTGCACCATATTCTTGGAACAATTTGAGCGTGTCTTTGGCGATTTTTCCAACATTTGCCTGCGCGTTCCCACTGCCGATTAATGCCTGTAGCAACTCAAAATCCGAAAGCGCCTGAGCCCCTTTGGCCTGCAATTTCTCTCGTGGGCGGTCTTGGGTTTGTAGGTCTAGGATTTTTCCCGTTCGACTACGCTCAGGGTCTTCGATCATTTTTTCGCTCCTTAATCATTGACATTACGCTTGTGGTGTGTTATGTTTATCTTATCACCATGACGAGTTACCTTGAAGCGTGCGTGCTACAAGACAATGCTCGTCTTTTTTGTTACTCTAAGGATATTTAAGCTAGGACAACTTTTTTGTCTAAGACTTTGGCGATTTTTGTTAGGGTTGCGAAGGTTGGGTTGGAATCACCGCCTTCGAGGCGTGCGATGGCTGCTTGTTTTAGTCCTGTTTTTTCGGCGAGTTCGGCTTGGGTCATCTTTTTTGATAATCTTGCAGAAATTAGGCTGTCAATTAAGGCATACTCAGCCTCAAGTGCATCGTATTCTTTTTTTACTTTAGGGTTAGAAAGGATTTCCTTTTTGAAATCTGGCCACTTGGTGAATTTGCTTGTATCTATTTTACTCATAGTCTCAATATAACACATACGTTATAATCATGTCAATTCTTTTTTGCGGTTTATAGCAATTTTTAGCTCTTTGGTTGGTGTTTTTTGGGTCCTTTTTTTGAATCCATGGATAAACATTACTTCTCGATTCATTATGATTGATATGTAAAAAATTCTAACTTCATTATTGCCTCTGACTCGAAGTTCGTAGATTCCATTTCCCATATATCGGCTATTTGGCATCCCTAAGTTTGGCCCGTATTTGCTGACTAAATCAATGTTGCGCGTAATTTTTGATTGTGTTTGCTCATCCTGATTACGGATAAAATCCTGAACTAGCTCGTCCCCTCTGCCATTTGTATAAAAACTAATCGTCCAATTGTTCATAGAATAATTATAACATAAGCAGATTGTAAGCTATTACTAATAACAATGCCAATTAAGGCAAAAACATTTGTTGCTATAATGTGGATATGAATATCCGTGCTAGTGCTTTAGCGACTGGTGGCGCTTTGGTTAGGTTATTTGACGAGCCAAAATACCGGACTATGATTTTTTGGCAAAAAATTTATATTATATTTTGTGGTATGTCGATTTTCGGCCACTACTTAGAGGTATTTCTAGCTAATGTTAAGCCTATTATGTCTGCCGGACCAGTTATCTTGCCGACAATGCCAACAATCTTACCAATAGCGGCGCCATATGGATTTGGAGCGGTTGGAGTGCTGTTAGTTACAGTGCCATTAATAAGAAAATATCGGTTGAATCCGATTGGCGTCTTTGGCCTGAGCGTCATAGTTTCGGCAATAGTTGAGTATACTTCGGCGGCCTTAATTGTTGCCTTCGCGGGACGCAATGCTTTTTGGGATTATTCCAACCAGCCATTTAATTTGAATGGTTATATATATTTGGAAGGCGTATTGTTCTTTGGTTTTATTGCAATGCTATTTGTTTACTACGTTTACCCATCGATAGAAAAGTATATGAATATGTTAAAAAATCGTCAGATAAAAATAGCCTTTTGGCTGATGTTTGTGGGCTATGGTGCCGATTTGGCTTATTTGGCACTAAAGTAATAGTGAAGCTTATTTCGGGAGTAATTCAATAAAATCGTCAGGAAATGATAGGATGATATTTTTCCAAGCGTGATACAAAGGTTCTAATTCTTGTTTGACTTCTGGGAAATCAGATAAATCGCGATAATCTCTCTCTATTTTTGCCAGAGTGTCTGCTTTGGAGTTGTCGGCCAGAATATTAAGATAAACCTCGGCTGCCATATGGCTGGCGGAATCGGCAAAACAGACTATTTTGGCCTCAAGAGTATTTGGTTTTACGTCTTTGTTGCGGTGTGCCCTGACGGCATGCAAAATTTTATTAATTTTTACGGCTGGCATTTTTTCTTTTTCAAGAAAGGCCTTGGCGGCAATCTCGGATTTGATGGCGTGGTCAGTGTCTCCATCAATAAAGTGGCCCAAGTCGTGAAATAGCGAGGCAATAACTGCGACTTCCCTGTCGGCTTCTGGATATAAGTCGCAAAGTTTTTCGGCCCATTTGGTTACAACCATTACATGATGAGGAAATGTCCGACGATGGTTGTCGGTAGCATGTTCATACATTTTCAAAAAATGGTCACGGTATTTGTCGTACATGATGATATTTTAGCATATAGATTGAGACGGAAGTCGTCGTCACTGGTAAAATGCTTGGTTTTTTGTTACAATCATCTGGAAATTGTTAGCAATTGTCTCATTGTCGTATGGTCTCATCGTCTAACGGTTAGGACACCAGGTTCTCATCCTGGCAATCCGAGTTCGATTCTCGGCGAGATCACCAATTATAATATCCATCCTTCGTGATGGATATTTTAATTGGTAACTTCGTTGAGAAACCAAACTCGGATGCACGTTGCTAGCAACGTGCGAATCCGAGTTCGTGAAGCGACGGGAGCTAAAAATTAGCTTGCTCATTTTTACGACCGAAGATC
>CAIMUU010000058.1 GCA_903844835.1 uncultured bacterium
CGCGAGTTCTCCGGTGTTGCTGAATTTCACCGGCCCGCAGATCTCATTCCAGCTCGGGGGCGAACTCGGAGTCGCCGGGGTCTCTGCAGTCAATAGTCAATCTGTTACAATAGTATCAATATTATGGAAAAGAAATTATATATTACGACCTCGATACCGTATGTTAACGGTACACCGCATATTGGCAATGCCATAGATTATTTGCTGGCAGATATTTGGACGCGCTACCAAAAACAAAATGGTCACGAAGTCCGTTTTCAAGTTGGCACTGATGAACATGGTAATAAAATAGCCATCAAAGCCGCCGAAGCTGGGCTTGATCCAAAAGCTTACACTGATAAAATGTATGTTAATTTTGAACTACTCATGAAAAAAATGGGCGCTAGTTACACGGATTTTATCCGCACAACTGACCCGCACCATATTGCAAGCTCTCAATATATTTGGCAAAAGTTGCAACCTTATATCTACAAGGCCAACTATGAGGGATGGTATTGTGTTGGCTGTGAGTCATTTGTGACCGAAAAAGAGGCGACTGAAAATAATGGTGTCTGTCCTGATCATAATCAACCATACCAGCACCTTAGTGAAGAAAATTATTATCTGAAATCAAGTGCCTTTACAGATCAGGTTCGAGAAGCAATTGCAAGTGATACGATGCAAATTGTGCCAGAATTTCGTAAAAGGGAATTTTTGGAATTAATCAAAGACGGCCTCAGAGACGTTAGTATATCGCGCCCAAAAAAGAATCTTAGTTGGGGCGTGCCCGTACCAGGCGACCCTGATCAAATTATGTATGTCTGGTTAGACGCACTTGCAAATTACATTACGGTTTTGGGTTATCCAGTTCAAGCTGGCTGGGAACAATATTGGCCTGCCGATGTTGAAGTAATGGGCAAGGACAACTTGCGGTTCCATGCCGGGATTTGGCCGACGATGCTTCTCGGGCTTGGTCTAGCTTTGCCAAAAAGATTACTGGTCCATGGCCACGTTCATGTGGCTGGCCAAAAGATGAGTAAGTCACTCGGTAATGTAATCGACCCAATCCAGATTATTGATGACTATGGTCTGGATGCCTTTCGCTATTTCTTTGCGCGTCATATCCCAACGCTCGATGACGGTGATTTTACTTGGGAAACATTTGAAAATTCGTACAATACCGAACTTGCCAATGACCTCGGTAATGTTATTCAGCGCGTTGCTGGAATGGTGACTCGTTACCAGGCTGGCGTAATCGGCGAAGTGCCACAGGGTGAACACGATATGGACACTTACCATAAAGCGATGGAAGATTTGCAATTTGATAAAGCGCTTGACGAAGTTTGGTTGATGGTTCGTAGTTTGAACCAATATATCGAAAATGTGAAACCTTGGGAAATTGCTAAGCTTGCCGTAAAAGATGCTGAGGCTAAAGTCCATCTTGAAGAAGTGTTAAATAATGCCGTCGGAGCTTTGACGCAAATTGGTGACCTATTAGTGCCATTTTTGCCAGCTACAGCCGAAAAAATTCACCAAGTCTTTAAGGCTGGTTCGGTTGTGGCAGTAGAGGCAGTCTTATTTCCTCGAATTTACAAACATACCGTTAACCCAAATGCCCCAAAGGTCTAGGTTGTATGTTAATAGACACGCATTGTCACATCCATGATGATGATTATCCGCTAGATATTGAACAGGTTATGGCCCATGCCCATCAGGCTGGAGTTATGCAGATGATTTGCATTGGGACTAGTAGCCCTAATTCTCAACTTGCTATGGAATTTGTCGATAATCATGATGGGGTGTTCGCATCGGTCGGGGTTCATCCTCACTCGGCGAACGAAGGCTTAGGGCATTTGGCCGAGATTATTCGTATAGGCACTAGTATGGGTGATTTTTCGATTAAAGCTGAGCGGTCGGCTCATAAATTGATAGCAATTGGCGAAATCGGCCTTGATTATCATTACAGCGACGGTAGCCCGCACGACGTTCAAAAAATTGTGTTGGTTGAACAGATTAAGTTGGCCATGCAGTATAATTTGCCAATAATTTTTCATGTTAGGGAGGCATTTGATGATTTTTGGCCAATCATCGATGGCTTTATTAATGCAGGCCAGCAAATCAAAGGGGTACTACATAGCTTTACGGATTCTCAAAAAAATGCCGACGAAGCCATAAAAAGAGGGCTGTATATTGGCGTTAATGGCTATAGCACTTTTACCAAAGACGAGGCCACAAAAGCAATGTTTGCTGGCTTGCCTCTCGACAAAATTTTACTCGAAACAGATGCCCCTTACTTGACTCCTAACCCTTTTCGTGGTAAAGTAAATGAGCCAGCATTTGTAAGAAGTGTTGCAGAATTTCATGGAGCGATTCGTCAAATTTCAACTGAACAAGTTGAAAATATTACAACTGCAAATGCCCAGAAGTTATTCAAACTCTAAAATAGACAAATAAATAAAATTGACCAACCTAAGTGAGAGAGGCTTTAATAAGTGTTTATGTCAGAAAATTCCAATAGCCAATTCCATATTCCTAGTAGTAATTATGGCCCAGATTCAGACGGGCCCGCTTATGGTGGTGCGCTAGAAAATGTCTATGATATGTACCGTGTTATCGGCCAATCTATTGATAATCAAGCCGGTAGCCAAAGTCAAGTGGAAAAAGCCGTAAGCCCAATGCTAAGTAGATTACATGATATTGGTGATAACCTGGAAAGGGCTAGAACTGAAAAATTGCAGGCTCAGCCTAATCGTCGTTCTATCGATTTGCAAATCTTTGTTAGCGATATAGCTAAGTTGTTATTTAATAGAAGTTTGTCTGAAAAGTCATACGAATCACTATTAAGAAACGAATTAGTCGCTAAAGAAAGTAAAGTTGGTGCAGCCATATTCGGGTTGAAGACAACCGACAGTGAGCGCAGTGAGTTTTTCTATGATGGTCGCGATGGCAATGGCGTTGATAGTTGGTTTTTTCATCAAGAAAAATCTATTGATGGTACTGGGAATCGTCAATCAAAAACGCTTCACTATGAAGTCTTGCCAGCCGGCATATTGTTAGTCGGCAGTGGTTATTTGCAGACCGAAGAACTTAGTAAGTTTATTACTGCAACTGAAATGTATAATTCGCGAGTGATTGAACAGATTTATTCTGGCAAAGAACAAAATCATAATACGCATCGTTCAAACGGTACTATGCAAAAAATTGGTAAAGCTATCAGGTTATTTAGCAAAGACGGTTATGACAATAACCAATCTGCTGCCTAACTGATATACTGGTAAGATGAGCACAGAGCAGATTTATCTTGACTATGCCGCCGCGACTCCAATAGATGAGCGGGTTATTGCCGTTATGCAAACATATTTTACTGATGATTTTTATAATCCTTCGAGTCCGTATATGCCTGCCGTTAAGGTTAGGCGGGCTTTTGAAGATGCCAAGCAAACTCTCGCAAATTTAATTGGGGCGAAATCTGGCGCAGTTATTATGACGGCCGGAGCGACCGAATCAATTAATCTAGCATTTAATTGGGTGACTGGGCATGTTGTTGTCCCAAATATTGAGCATCATGCAGTCCTTCGATGTGCCAGTGCGCTTAGCCATACAATCGTCAGCGCCGACAGTAGGGGCTATGTGTCGGCTGAAGTAATCAAAGAAGCGATTCGGCCAGATACTCAGTTAGTTAGTGTGGCTTTGGCAAATAATGAATTGGGCACAATTCAGCCAATTCGTGCTATTGCTGAAATTATTAAAAACGAACGCGAACAGCGATTGATTAGTGGCAACTTAACGCCTATTTTCCTGCACTGCGATGCCTCACAAGGTGCTGGTCAAATCGATATTAATGTTGCCAGGTTGGGTGTTGATATGATGACTATTAATGCCGGTAAGATTTATGGTCCAAAGCAAGTCGGGTTACTTTGGGCGGATAGTCGAGTCCAATTAGCGCCACAGATTGTTGGCGGTGGCCAAGAGCGCGGTATGCGCAGCGGTACGGAAAATGTAGCTGGCACGATTGGTTTTGCAAAGGCACTTGAACTGGTAATCGAGCATCGCACATTTGAGTCAGAGAGACTTGCAAAGCTACGTGATGATCTTCAGCGGACGCTAACCAGCGCTTTCTCTGACGCGGTGGTTTCGGGCTATGAGAAACATCGCTTGGCTAGTTATTTACACATTTCTTTCCCCGGTATTGATGCCGAGAGATTAATATTTATTCTTGAAAATAGGAGCGTATTAGTTGCCTCGGGGAGTGCCTGTGCCGCCAATAAGGGCACCCGCTCACATGTCTTAACGGCAATCGGTTTGGCCCCAGAATTAGCCGATGGCAGTATCCGAATTACGCTTGGGCATCAATCGAACACCGAGAATGTTAAAAAGGCCGGCAAAATTTTAATTGAAGAAATTAACAATGAATATGCAAGGATAAAAAGATGATTAGACGACTAATATTTTTGGTTGTTTCAATTATTTCGATTATCATCGGGCTTAGTATTTATCTTCAGCCAGATAACCTGCGCGACTGCGAAAAATCACCAGGCGTTAATTCTAGCTGTAGCTCGGTTGACGCAATAGTGGCAATTAGCGGAGGTGATACGGTCGCTCGGGCGAATCAGGCGATTGAATTATTCAAAGACGGCTGGTCAAATGTTTTGATTTTTTCAGGAGACGCTATTGACGAAAACAGCCCAAGTAATGCCTACGTCATGCAACAATTGGCAATTTCCGCAGGAGTGCCCGCAGAATCAATCTACATTGACGAAAAAGCTGATTCAACCAAGCAAAATGCCGAAAATACACAACTAATATTCGCCGAATTAGGCATTAATAAAATTATTTTAGTTACGTCTGGCTATCATCAACGTCGAGCTAGCCTTGAGTTTGAAAAATATACCCAAGATGTCGTCATATTAAATCATCCTGTGCTTTCCGATAAGGACTGGTCGGTTTGGTGGTGGTTGACACCACGTGGTTGGTGGTTGGCTGGTTCAGAGTTCGCAAAGATAATTGTACTGAAGGTAGTTGGTGCCTAGCTGTGGTCAAAAAAACTAAGGTATACGTTGGTATGAGCGGGGGTGTTGACTCGTCGCTGTCAGCCGCGTTATTAGTCGAGCAAGGCTATGACGTAACCGGTGTTTATATGAAGAACTGGACTATGGATTTGCCTGGAGTTAAGTGCCCATGGGCTGACGATTTAGCTGATGCCAAACGCGTGGCTGTACAGCTGGGAATTGATTTTAAAGTATTTGACTTTCAAAAAGAATACAAGCAAAAAGTTGTTGATTATATGATAGACGAATATAAAAAAGGTCGTACTCCGAACCCCGACATTATGTGCAATCAAGAGGTCAAATTTAAGTTGTTTTTGGACGCAGCGTTAGAAGATGGTGCTGATTTAATTGCGACCGGCCATTATGCAAGAGTTTCAAATAGTGAAACTGAAATGTCGGCATCTGTTTCTAAAGAACATCTGCAGCCCGAGTTCAGTAAGGCGCCGGGGCCCTTAATGGACGCGGCGCGAAGCCGTTCTGAAGAAATAGGTGCTGGCAGTTCAGTCCATGGTTATAAAGGGGTGTTACTGCGTGCGGTTGATGACAATAAGGATCAGACATACTTTTTGTATCGAGTGACGGGTGAGGCTATGGCAAAGACCTTATTCCCAATTGGCGAATTCACCAAGCCTCAGGTGCGTAAAATGGCAGCCGAGCGTGGTCTAACAACAGCAATAAAAAAAGATTCACAAGGTATCTGTTTTGTAGGTCAAGTAGGCATTCGTGATTTTTTGAGTATGTATGTTAAACAGCAATCCGGGAAAATTATTGAAAGCAAGTCTAAAAAAGTATTGGGCCATCATGATGGAGCAATTTTCTATACACTTGGCCAGCGCCATGGTCTGGAATTAGGCGGTGGATTGCCATACTATGTCGTTGGCAAGGATATGGACAAGAATGAAGTTTACGTAACAACCGATCTGAATAACGATAATCTGTGGAGTGATGAGATCCATTTAGACGAGGTCCATTGGATTAACCAGGCTCCAGCTGATGGGGAATATCAGATTAGAATTCGTCATCGTGCGCCATTAATCAAGGCATTTTTAAAAGTATCCGACAACTCTGCAGTTCTTAGATTTGATAATCCCGAGCGTGCCACGGCTAATGGTCAGTCGGTTGTAATTTATGATAATGAAGTTTGCCTTGGTGGCGGTGTAGTTAACTAGGCATATTGACATATAAGTAAAATAATGTTAATCTATAGATAGTAGCTCCGTAATTGGAGTTTGCACTTGTTGTTACGAAATATCTATCGTAATAACAAATTGAAAAAGAGGAAGGTGATGTCATGCCTGATTTTTTGTCTATGTCCGATATTTACATTATTAAAGCCACACTACAAAGGAACTTGCTGATTGCCAGGAAGAATGTTGAAAATCTTTGTGCATTTTCTTCGTCGCTGTCGCAGCGTGCTCGTCTCATGGTCGAGCAATCTAGTCTCAAGGAAGACCTAGATGATCTCGAAAACAGAGTCAACTCGGTCGAGGTAAAGCCACTTGATGTAATTGAGCAACACGAAGACTTCCGGACATATCAGAGAAATTTCAGAGATATGATCTCGTTTTTGGATTTTCGCGACTATCTTCAGTGCCACTATATTGAAATCGAAGATTTTGAAAATATTCAGCATTAGCAGGATAACCCGCCTCTTTCAGAGCCCGCAATAGCGGGCTCTTCCCATCTTAAAACAGTGTTGTGAGTATTGACAAAACAGCCAATTAGAGATATAATAGTTAAATTGTAATTTATGGCAATAGCTATAAAAATTACGACTTGGCCACGAAGCTCTGTGGTTGTACCTACCAGACTTGGAGGTGTTAGTAATGGCACGGACCTATAAGAATCCGCCGGTTGATTTGGAGTATTTGCTCGAAATTGAATCGGCCAACCACTTCGAGTGGAGGCTTATTGCTATTAAAAACCTAGTGGTTCTCGTTTCCTCGCATGATTTTGGTGCTTTTTCAAACTCCAAATTTATCATCCAGGGCGACGTTGGACACTCGGAGCAAGGCTTCTATGTATCGAATTTTGTGTATCTCAACAAGGGATTGCACGAATGGTTTGACGCAAGAAGCGTTTGCGAAAATGTGGCGATGGCCAACCATCTGAGACAGATTCTCATCAAGGGTGGCTGTGAGCTTCGCGTCAAGGCATAACTCTATCTTCGGTCTAAATTGAGCCTCTCCCGTTATCGGGGGAGGCTTTTCCCATTTCTTGGCCAAAATATTTATTGTTTGCTATAATCAACAGATATGAATGCACAAGAAATTCGCAAAGCATATTTAGAATTTTTTAAGTCTCGAGAGCACGCTATTATTTCTCGCGCCAAATTGGTGCCAATCGACGACCCGACGACATTGTTTACGGGTAGCGGTATGCAACCACTTTTGCCATATTTACTTGGCGAAACCCACCCCAGTGGCGTTCGATTAGCTAATAGCCAGACATGTTTTAGGGCTCAGGACATTGCATCTGTCGGCAATAGTCGACATACGACGTTTTTTGAGATGCTAGGCAACTGGAGTCTGGGCGATTATTTCAAAGAGCAGCAAATTCGTTGGTTTTTTGAATTCTTGACTGAAAAAGTTGGCTTAGATCCTAATAAAATCTATGTTTCAGCTTTTATCGGTGATGAGGCTAATGGTATTCCGCGCGATGACGAAGCTGCCAATATTTGGCAGAAAGTTTTTGCCGAAAAGGGAATTGACGCCAGTATTGTCGAGATTGGTAGTGCCGAAAATGGCGACAAGCGCGGTGTAAATCCTGGTGAGCGTATCTTCTTTTATGACGATAAGGAAAACTGGTGGAGCCGTAACGGTGGCATAAATAGTACGCCGATTGGTGACCCATGTGGTCCTGATAGCGAAGTTTTTTATGATTTTGGCGAACGAAATCATGCTGAAGGGTTTGGGTTGGCCCACCCTGCTGGCGACAGTGGCCGTTTTCTTGAGATTGGCAATCAGGTATTTATGCAATATCGACGCCTACCTGACGGTAGTTTTGAACCACTTGCCAAGCAAAATGTTGACTTTGGTGGTGGGCTGGAGCGAATTTCGGCTGCTGCGATTGATAGCCCCGATATATTCAAGATTAGTTTGTTTTGGCCAATAATTGAAAAATTACAGATTCTAAGTGGCAAAAATTACGAAAGTCATACCGAAAGTATGCGGGTTATTGCCGATCA
>CAIMUU010000059.1 GCA_903844835.1 uncultured bacterium
AGATAATCTTCAATTTCTTTATGTGTCATAAATACATTCTACAGACTACCATACGGTGTTTGCAAACCCTGGATTGTTGTTTGCCAATTTAGGCGTTGCAATATGGCCGATTGCTGGGCGTCAGTTGCTGGTTTTGCTATCTTGTCGCCATCGTTCGAACCGACAACCCCAAATTGGTAGCTGATATCTAGCTTGGTTAGATTTTGACTCTTTATCTGAGTCAAACAGTCATCATGAAACACACCACAAGACTCACCAAGAGCCAGCCATTTGCCTAAAGTCGCCTGGTCTTCAGTACCGGTTTTCATAACTACCCTAATGGCCGCCGAACGAACAACCTCTGAGGTGTCTTGTTGATCAAAAATAAAATTACCCATTGAATAAATAATCAAATGACCATTATATGACTCGCTGTTCTGAATCCAGTGCGGATGGTCACCCAACACCATATCTGCCCCACCATCAATTAAGCTTCGATAAAAATCAGTTTTTAGTTCATCCGAAGCGGTCTTGTACTCTGAGCCCATATGAGGCATCGCAATAACGGGCATATATGGACTGTACTTCTCCATCTCGGCAACAGACTCAGTCGGTGGAATTCGAAAAACACCATGATAACCACACATAGCAACTGGCAACTTACCTTTTGTTATTGAACTATCGTCATTTTGCACCGTAACTGGCAAGCTTATTACTTCACAAACATCTTCAATCACAGTCGGGTCAGGGTTACCAAAATACTGAATGTTATTATCCTCCAGATTTTGTTTAGTTTCAGCATAGCCATCAGCACCCTGGTTATCAGTGTGATTATTAGCTAGTGTCACAATTGAAAACCACTTGGCCGCCTCCGGCAAGTAGTCTGGTGAACAGTTAAAAGATAGCGTCGCCTCTTCATCGGCTGAAGTTAGTGATAGGCCCGCTACAAGTGGGCACTCCAACCCCGAGACCCAAGCATCATAACTTTCACGATTGAATTCACTTAATCTAGAAAAAGGATAGGCATACTGGAGTGGGCTGGCCATTGACCAATCATTAATATAGCGGCCCCAGTAGATATTTCCCGTAAATAATACGTTGGAAGATATTGTTGAGGGCTGTGGGACCTTTACGACCGCCTGGGGCTGCTCGCTGAGAGTTGGAGCGCTGGTATTTACTGCCCACAAAACAGCCACCGTAGCGCCCACAACCATAACCATGGCGGATAAAATTAGCCAAATCTTGGGGTTTATTCGCACCAACTTTATTGACTGCATAATTATTTTAATTGTAGCACTACTTTAATTTTGCCAGTTTAAGATAATATTGAAGCTCCATAATACTACCCCGAATATCATCAAGCGCCCGATGGGCGTCGGGTTTAGCAAACTTTTTCTTATACTTTCCTTCAAAAACAACTTTCCAAGCACTAACGTCTAACATCCGATAATGGAGCCGAGCGTCAAGTTTTGGCCATTTTTCAACAATAAAACGCCTATCAATATGGACCGAGTTACCAGCCAGTAAAACCGGTACGCCATCCTTAAAATTTTTTTCAATAAATCTCAGTAGTTCGCTCTCAACTTCACGCAACTTTCTACCATCTTCATTTTGTTTTAATAAACCATCGCGCGAGTCAGGATTAAAATCCCAAAATACAGCATTTTTTGCAATTCTTTTTTTAAGTAATGACAATTTGTTCTTTACAATGCCATGGTAAGTCGCAATTTCATTAAAATCCCAATCAGTTACGATAGCCCCAACTTCTAGGATTAGGTCGTCAGCCGGTGACAGGCCAGTCATTTCTAAATCCAACCATAATATTCTTTCCTGCTTCAAATTGCGCGTCTTTTTATCCATAAATTTAATCTTTCTTTTTATCGAACTTATCAGCCCGCAGCAAGTGAACCGCCAAATATATGACTAGGGCTATGATAATAAAATTTATTAAATCATTAAAAAATACGCCGTAATTTAGCATAACTGGCTGACCATCCGCCGTGCTGCCAATTGCCCAGGCAAGTCCCTTAAGACCGTTGGCCGAGCCAAGCAGTAAGCCGAGAGGTGGCATAACAACATTATCAATCAGCGACTTCACCATCACGCTAATCGCACCGCCAAGCACCAAGCCAACTGCTAGTCCCACCACCCCCTGAGAGCGGACAAAGTCATAAAAAGCTTTTAGTTGAGATTTTCCTGCCCTAATAGCCCGACTGCCAACTGGCGCAGCTAGCTTCACAACTTTTACAACTCTACTTTTATTACTAATTTTTTCACTCATAAATTACATCCTATCTGGCGTCGGGATGCCGAGGATTGTTAGGCCGTTTCTAAGAACCGCTGTATATGCCGTAATCAAATGTAGGCGTATCTGCTGACGCTCGTCGCCAATCACTCGACTATTTTCATAAAAACGATTGAACTCTTGAGCCAATTCGTATAAATAACCACATAGATGATGTGGCATCAGCTCAATCGTCGATTGCTCGATAATCTCTGGATACTGAGTAATTTTGACCAATAAGCTTCTTTCAAATTCCGAATAATCGCCAGTCGGCGCCGTAAATTCAGTCTGGCTTGAGTTGGTTTTTTGTGTCACCGATATCGCTCTAGCAAGAGCATATTGCAAATATGGTCCGCTATTGCCCTGTAGACTAACCGACTCGCTTGGTTCATAAATAGTATCGGCGCCAATTCGATTCTTCAAAAATGCATACTTTATCGCCCCAAGCACTGGGGCCTCATCACGGTTGCCTTGAATCTTTTCATTAGCATCAGCTGTCATGTCTAGCACATCAACAGCTCGGATAAAATTACCTATACGACTGCTCATTTTAATACCACCAGCCAACTTAACGTTGCCATGAGTAAAATGTTTAGTGCGGGCCGATAACTCGGGCTTAAATTGTTCGATACTCTTTAAGACCACCTTCATATATTCAATAATGTCGTTACCTGTAATAATCACAGACTCGTCAAAATGATAATCATCCCATTTTTTTATACTAAGACCAACGTCTTTGGCTTCATAAGTCGGCAAACCCTCTCTGTTAATAAATACTCTGGTATGAAGTCCGTACGGTTCACCTTCAAATACAACGGCGCCATCACTATCCTTATAAACACCATTATTTTTTTGTTCGATAACTGTCGATAGGCCAATCTCGGCCACTTCACTTTCAGGGTAATACTTTTCAAACTTCGTACCAATCCTCTTGTAGAAAGTGTCAAAATAGTCATAGCTCCACTGTCGGCAAGTCCAATATATTTTTGCCAAGTCCGAATCGTGATCGTTGTTAATATGAAATTGATACACTTTTTTGTTCAAAGCAATAATTTCTGATTTAGCAATTTCGTCATCTTCATAAGCCCTGGTGCCCTCAACGTAACACCTAGCCATCCACTCTGAACGATTGCCATTACTAATCTCGGATAATTTTTCTGGTATTTCACCGCCCAATTGTTTGACAATCGCCCACATCGTTTTGCCAACATGTAGTCCAACGTCACCGCCAAAATTCACCCTATGGACAATGCCGCCAGCCTGTTCAATCAAATTTGAAATTGCGTCCCCTATTACACTGGTGTATAGATGACCAACATGCAACACCTTAAATGGGTTAGGGTCTGAATATTCCGTAACAACTATTTTGTCTTGATATAAGTGCGATTTGCCATACTCGGCTGGACTGCTAATAACTTTCGCAAGCTCTTCGGTCAAACTACCGTCTTTCAGTCGGAAATTTATAAATCCAGGGCCAGCAATTGAAACCTCAGAAAAAACGTCAGCATCGCGTAGCCTACTAACTATCTGCTCGGCAACTTCGTGAGGGTTCTTGCCCAATGATTTTGCAATCTGCATCGCAACACTGGTCGATAAGTCACCAAAATTTGGACTTGGTCTGGATAATTGGATATTTTGAGACACACCAAATAAATCTTGAACTGCTTTTTCGATTAATTTAGCTACTTTGTCCATTACTCTATTAGTATAGCAAGATACGAACTTAATTACATTTTTGCTTTGATTCTGTCTAAAGCCAAAATAAATGCGCCCATTCGCAAATCAGTTTTTAGCTTCTTAGATTTATTAAGAATTTCACTAGCCGAAAGCTCCATCATTGGACGTAATTTATCAAAAACTTCCTTCTCGGTCCAATGTTCACCCTTTAAATTCTGGACCCATTCAAAATACGAAACCGCAACACCACCAGAATTTGCCAAAATGTCAGGAACGACAGGTATGCCTTTTTTGAATAACACCTCATCGGCACTAGATGTTATCGGGCCGTTAGCAAGCTCTAAAATCACCTTTGCCTTAATATTATCAACATTATCTGGCGTTATAGTATTTTCGAGTGCGGCAGGGATTAATAAATCACAATCTAACTCCAGCAATTCTTCATTGGTGATGTCTTTGCTACCAGAGAAGCCCGATACTGAACCGGTCTTTTCTTTAAATGCTAGCAATTTTAAAATATCTAGCCCTTTTGGATCAAAGACTCCGCCCTTAGAATCGGAAACTGCAATTATTGTATGGCCCGCCTTGCCCCAAATAAGTGCAGCGTTGGCGCCGGCATTGCCAAAGCCCTGAACTACAATTTTGCACTTTTCTCCAAGTTTTAAATCTTTTTTCAAGGCCTCAAAGGCATAAAAACCACCCTGAGCTGTTGCCGTATCTCGGCCAAGTGAACCACCTTTGCCAACTGGCTTGCCAGTAATAACCGCCCCAGTTTTATCAGACGTAATTTTCCCATACTCATCAGCCATCCAAGCCATAATTTCTGCCGTAGTGTTAACATCAGGAGCTGGCACGTCCTTGTATGGCCCCAAAATGTCGGAAAATTTTCGCACCCAACCGCGCGACAAGCTCTCTAGCTCAGTACTTGATAGCAACTTGGGATCAACCGTAATGCCACCTTTTCCGCCACCCATTGGAATACCGATAACAGCACATTTTAGTGTCATCCAGAACGATAAAGCCTTTACTTCATTTATTTCGGTATTTGGATGGTATCGAATTCCGCCCTTATATGGACCTAGCGTATTATTGTATTCAACTCTATAACCCTCAAATATTCTCAAAGAGCCATCATCCATCCTAACTGGAATTGAAACGATAATTTCTCTATCCGGTTGTCTTAATTTAGAAACGAACTCTTTATCAAGGTTATTAATTTTTGCTACTTTATCAAGTTGTGCCATTGCGTTTATAAATGGATTTTGCATACTCATGATTATACATCCCCCTTTGATTCTTAATTTCAATTATAGGCTCTTAAAAAATAAAAGCCCGTACCAAAATAGATACAGACTTAAATAGCTAAGCGTTAGATGCTAAAGCGCCAATAAGCAGCTGAGAGCACCGTCTAGTTACATAGGAATATTTTTGTTTTTGCCCCAA
>CAIMUU010000060.1 GCA_903844835.1 uncultured bacterium
CCTTGGATATCGTACTCGTCGTCGTAAGGATGTCAGTAACATGATTATTAAGAGTCGCCATGATGCGAAGAGGAAGAAGTAATATATGAGTCGCTCACTTAAAAAAGGACCATTCGTTGACTTCAAGCTAGCAAAAAAAGTTGCGGCGCTTGGTGCTGACGACCGTACAATTATCAAAACTTGGGCACGTGCCAGTACAATCAGCCCAGAAATGGTCGGACGTACCATCGCTGTCCATAACGGCAAAGTCCATATCCCAGTACTTGTATCTGAAAATATGGTAGGCCATAAACTTGGTGAATTTAGTCCAACCCGCAAATTCCGTAAGCACGGTGGCAAGGAGAACAAGAGTGAGTAATCTTATATCTGTTCGTTCATATGCCAAGGGTGTTGACCAGGCTCCACGTAAAATAGCCTTAGTTGCTAGTTTGGTGCGTAACCGTACCGTTGCTGATGCATTGGTAATTTTAGCTCACACCCCAAAAAGGGCTGCTAAACCAGTCATTGATGCCATTGAAAGTGCCAAGGCTAACGCAATTAACAACAGCGGTCTTGATAGCAAAACTTTGATTATCTCAAAGTTATCTGTTACAGCCGGAATTCGTTTGAAGCGTTTCGTCCCCGCTAGCCGTGGTCGCGCCTTACCATTCCAGAAAAAGTCGACCAATATTCTTGTTGAAGTATCTGGTGAATTGAAACCAAAGAAATCAACTTCTACAACTACGACCGAAAAGTCTGATAAGACTAAAACGACCATAAAGAAAGAAGGGAAATAATATGGGACAGAAAGTAAATCCAATTAGTTTTCGTCTTCAAGTCCACAAAAACTGGACCTCTCGATGGTTTGCTAGTAAAAAAGACTATTCTAAATGGCTTATTGAAGACCATCATATCCGTGATTTAATCGAAAAGAAGTTTGAAAGTCGTCCAACGATTAACCAAATTGAAATTGAACGTTCAGCTAACCTAATCACAATTACAATTCATACAGCCAAGGCTGGTGTTGTGATTGGCCGTGGTGGTGCTGGCGTAACAGAGCTAAAGGCTGCAATTGAAAAGATTGTAAGTTTGCCAACTCGTATTAATATCGAAGAAGTCAAGCGTCCCGAGCTTGCTGCTAAACTAGTGGCTGAAAATATTGCCAGGCAGCTTGAGCGACGCGTTAACTTCCGCCGAGCAATTAAAATGACTGCTCAAAGTACAATTGCCGCTGGCGCAAAGGGTGTTCGCATCCAAGTTGCCGGACGATTGAATAATGCTGAAATGGCTCGACGCGAAAAAGTCATTGAAGGCTCTGTCCCACTTCACACATTGCGTGCTGACATTGATTACTACGGTGCACGTGCTCAAACTCCTGCTGGAACCATTGGCGTCAAAGTTTGGATTTACAAGGGCGAAAGGGTTTAGACTATGCTATTACCAAAGAAAACTAAGTATCGCAAAGTTCGAAAAGGCAAAAACAATGGCGTTGCCACTCGTGGCCAATACATTGCTTTTGGTGATTACGGTTTGCAATCACAATCTAACGAACTTATTACTGGTCGTCAGATTGAGGCATCACGCCAAGCTATGACTCGTCATATCGATCGTGGTGGCAAAATTTGGATTCGAATATTCCCACATACTCCAGTTACTAGAAAGCCACTTGACGTCAAGATGGGTAGCGGCAAAGGCAACCCTGAGTTCTTCGTGGCTAAGGTTAAGGCCGGAACTGTATTATTTGAAATGAAGGGTGTTACCGAATCTGTTGCTCGCGAAGCTATGCGCTTAGCTGCCAACAAACTACCAGCCCGAACCAAGTTCATCAGCAAGGAGCAAATCTAATGGCTACTAAAAAGATAATTAAGAAATCCAAAAAAGCTAACGAAGTTATGACGCTAGATCAACTCAAGATTGAGCTTTTAGCTTCTAGGACAAGTTTAACTGATTCAAAACGTGGTCACAAGCTTGGTGAACTCACCAACCCTCGTGCCATTACTGTTATGCGTAAAAAAATAGCTCGCCTTCTAACTGCTATCCGAGCAGATGAGATTGCATCGAGCAGAGGAGATAAATAATATGGCCAAGACATTGACCGGTATCGTTACGTCGGACGTAGCGAACAAGACAATTACCGTCGCTGTTACTAGTCGTGAAACACATCCTATTTATGGTAAACAGTATTCTGTTAACCGAAAATATATTGTCCACGATGAAACTAACGATGCAAAGATTGGTGACAAAGTCATCATCTCGGAAACTCGTCCAATTTCTAAATCTAAATCATTTAAATTGGATTCAATCATCGAAAAATCACACGCTAAAATCGTCCTTAAAGATGATGAGCTCGACATTTTGGCCCCAAAAGAGGCCGAAGTTGTAGTCAAAAAGAGCGCATCAAAGAAGAAAAAAGAAAGCCTTGGAGCCTAATATGATACAGCAAGAAACTCGACTAAAAGTCGCCGATAACTCTGGAGCCAAAGAATTACTTTGTATCCGTGTTCTAGGTGGTACCAAGCGTCATTACGCTGGCATAGGTGATATTATTGTCGCCAGTGTTAAAGTTGCTTCAGCAACTGGCATTGTAAAGCGAAAATCTGTTGTTAAGGCTGTTGTCGTCAGAACTCGTGATCAAATTCAGCGCAAAGATGGTTCAACAATTGCATTTGATGATAATGCAGCTGTAATTATCGGTGACGATAAGTTGCCACGCGGTACACGCGTCTTTGGACCAGTCCCTCGCGAATTACGCGATTTAGGCTTCCCAAAGATAATTAGCTTAGCTCCGGAGGTGCTCTAATATGTTTGCAACCAAGAAAATTATCAAAGGTGACCTAGTAAAGTTAATTAGTGGCGCAAAAAAAGGCGTAACTGGTAAGGTTCTTCAGGTTATGGCCAAGAAAAATACTGTACTTATTGAAGGCATTGGTAACATTCATCGTAATGTTAAGGCATCTGCCAAGAATCCTCGCGGTGGCCACAAAGATATTCATGTTGCTGTGCCAATCAGCAAGATAGCTCTAGTAATTGATGAGAAATCAACAAAGACAAGTCGAGTTGGTTTGATAAAGAATGCTGATGGCAAAACCGTTCGGGTTGCGCGTCAGAATAAAGATAAGGAGATAAAGTAATGGTAAAAACAACTATTTCGACTACTCCTCGCCTAAAAGCCCTATACAAAGAAAAAATTGTCGGGGAACTACAGGCCGAATTAAAATTAGCCAACATTCATCAAGTCCCAAAGCTTGAGAAGATTGTAGTTAGCGTAGGAATTGGTAAGAATAAAGACGACAAGCGTTATTACGAAGCAGTTCGCAATACAATAACTAAGATTACTGGCCAACACCCAGTTGATCGCTTGGCAAAAAAATCAATTGCAACTTTCAAGATTCGAGCTGGTCTTAATCGTGTTGGAATCAGCGTAACATTACGTGGCTCAAGAATGTATGAATTCTTAGACCGTTTTGTAAACGTTTCATTGCCTCGCGTGCGAGACTTCCACGGTGTTAACCCTAAGGCGTTTGACAAATCTGGCAACTTTAATGTTGGCATTGTTGAACAGTCAATTTTTCCTGAACTAACATTCGAAGAGACGCAAATTCTGCATGGACTCCAAGTAACCTTTGTAATTTCTGGCGGTCAGTCAGCTTACAGTCGTGCGCTACTTGAGAAGTTTGGTGTTCCATTTGAAAAACAAGGGGGTAAAAGATAATGGCTAAAAAATCTGCTATCGCTCGTGATGAGAAACGCAAGAAAATGATAATTAAGTTTGCTGCCAAGCGCGCCGAACTTAAAGAGATGGGTGACCAAGAAGGCTTGGCAAAATTACCGCTAAATAGCTCCCCAACGCGTTGGAAGAACCGCGACGCCCTACATGGTCGTCCACGAGGTTATATGCGACGCTTTGGTTTGAACCGTATTAACTTCCGTGAAAAAGCCTCAAAAGGCGAAATTCCCGGTGTAATAAAGAGTAGTTGGTAGGAAGGAAAATATATGTCTATACAATCTACAGATCCAATCGCCGACCTACTAACTCGTATTCGTAATGCAGTTATGATTGGCAAGAACGAAATTCGTGTTCCTGCAAGCAAATTAAAACACACTGTCTCTAAAGAGCTCAAAAAAGCTAAATACTTAGATGACGTTAAGATTGAAACCGCTAAACCACGTGATATTTTAGTTATAACCATCAATAAGCCTGGTGAAAACTCAACAATTACTGAGATTACTCGTCTATCAAAACCTGGTCGACGCGTCTATGTCAGCGCTGATGAGATCCCTAGGGTCAAGAATGGTCGTGGTATGGTGCTAATTAGTACGAGCAAAGGTGTTATGCCTGGGCATATTGCTACTAAAGAGCGACTTGGCGGCGAATTACTATTAAAGGTTTATTAAAAGGAGAATAATATGAGTCGAATCGGAAAACTACCAATTGACGTACCAGCCGGTGTGACAATCACGGTTGACTCAGATGTTGTTACTGTCAAAGGACCGAAAGGTCAACTGACTGTGCCTCACCTGAGCGACGTGACTGTATCTATCGATGGTACACAATCAATCGTCACGCGCAAGAATGATGAATTTATTGCTAAATCACAACATGGCCTACAGCGAGCCTTGCTTAACAATGCCGTTGTCGGTGTCACTAAGGGTTACGAAAAAAAGCTTGAAATTAACGGAGTTGGCTATCGCGTAAGTGGTGGTGGTCAAAAAATTGAAATGCTTCTTGGCCTTTCACACCCAGTTATTTACAAAGCCAAAGATGGCATTAATCTAAGTTTAGATAAAATGATTATTACTGTTAACGGAATTGACAAACAAGCTGTTGGTCAAACGGCCGCAGAAATTCGTTCAATCAAAAAGCCCGAACCATACAAAGGCAAGGGAATTAAATATGTTGACGAAGTGTTGCGCCACAAAGCTGGAAAGGCTGGTAAATAATATGGCTAATTTAGGTAAAAAGTTAATAAATCAAGGCCTACGCAAATCTCGCGTTCGTGCCAAAATTTCTGGTACTTCAATACGTCCAAGGTTGACTGTCTCTATTAGCAACAAGCATGTTAGTGCTCAGCTAATTGATGACGCCAAGCAAGTTACGTTAGTTTCTAGCACCTCAGTTGGCGCTAAATATACTGGTACCATGACCGAGCAAGCAGCTCTCGTTGGTGCAGATATTGCCAAGAAAGCCAAAAAAGCCAAGATTGCCTCAGTAGTATTTGACCGTAATGGTCGACAATATGCTAAACGATTAAGTGCGCTTGCTGATGCAGCGCGCCAGGAAGGATTGGAGTTTTAATATGCCCGAAACTGCTAAAAGAAGTGCCCCATCTGACTCAAGGTCTCCACGCGATAACCGTGGCCGACGCGATCAGGCACCTGCTGAGCCAAAACAATTTGAAGAATTAACTATCAATATTGACCGCGTTTCGCGAGTTGTTAAAGGTGGTCGAAGATTCCGCTTTAAGGCTTTGGTTGTAGTTGGCGACAAGAAAACAAAAGTTGGTGTTGGTGTTGCTAAGGGTGCCGATGTCCAAGCGGCAATTGCTAAGGCAACTGATGTTGCCAAGAAGCACATTATTACCGTTTCAATCAATAAAGGCACAATTCCTCACGATTCTGAAGTTCGACTATCTGGAGCTCAAGTTCTCATAAAACCAGCCGCACCTGGAACCGGTATTATTGCCGGTGGTGTTGTTAGGTCAATCATTGGCGTAACTGGTATTAGTGATTTATTATCTAAATCTCTAGGCTCTACTAACAAAGTTAATATTGCTTACGCGACAATTGAGGCATTACGAAGCTTGGTCCCAAAAAGCGAGTGGCTTAATGCTCCAGTCAAAAAAGCAATTGAGATAAAGTCAGTTGAGACTACGGCTGATGTTGCTGAGCCCGTTAAGGCCGTCTCAGCTCCAAAGGCAGTTAAATCAGCTAAGAAAGCCAAGGGAGATAAATAGTATGACTAAGTATAATGAACTTCAGGTAACTGCTATCAAAAACAAGAAGCGAGTTGGCCGCGGTATAGCATCAGGACAGGGAAAGACTGCTGGCAAAGGCACCAAAGGCCAAAAGGCTCGAACGGGCAAAAAACTACGCCCAATGTTCGCTGGTGGTTCTGGCTCACTTGTTAGACGTACTCCAAAATCTCATGGTTTTAAATCACTACATGCTTCAGCCCAAGTTGTCTATCTAGACCATTTAAATACTATGAAGAATAAACTAGTTGATAATGCTGCGCTTTATAAGGCTGGCTATATTTCTACGCCATACCAATCTGTCAAGATTATTTTGCGCGGTGAATTGACTGCAAAAATTGATCTACATGTAGCAGGTGCAAGCAAAAGCGTCCGCGAGGCAGTTGTTAAAGCAGGTGGCACTTTTGTAAAAACTCCTGTACCATTAAGAGTGACGACAAAGCCAACTAAGACCATTGCAGAATAATTAGATTCTATAAAGTCTTCTAATTTACTCGGTCTTGCATTAATAAATTAGTGACATATTTGCTAATATAAATGAGAGGGTAACTATCGATGAATTGGAAAACAATTTTCAAATCGCTTAAGAACAAAGATATGCTAAAGCGTGTCCTTATTGTTCTTGGAATCATTGTAGCTTACCGACTCTTGGCGCATATTCCTGTTCCGCTTGCTGCACCAACTCAACTTAAAGAGGTGGTTAGTAGTATTATTAACGGCTCTGACTTTGGTGGATTTTTGAATCTACTATCTGGCGGTGCTCTTACTAGCTTTTCGATCGTACTTGTTGGGATGAGCCCATTTATAACTTCTTCGATTATTACACAGCTTCTTACTAAGGCTATTCCAAAACTTGAAGAACTCCACAAAGATGGCGAGTCTGGCAGGCGCAAGATTAACCAGTGGACGCGACTTATTAGCGTACCTCTTTCAATCATCCAGTCAATCGCATTTATTTATATTTTGCGACAGACAGTTCTGGCGGGTAACACGACCATATTAGCTGACACTTCTTTGATCAGCTGGATTGTGGCGGTTACGGCCATGAGCGCTGGGTCAATTTTATTAATGTGGCTTGGTGAACTTATAACTGAACAGGGTATTGGCAATGGTATTTCCTTGGTAATTTTTGCTGGTATTATTAGCCAACTTCCAAAAACCTTAGCAACAATTGGTAGCTCGCTATTTGATACCTCATCTGGTAGTTTAAGCGTCTTTGGTTGGTTTACTTTACCGATTAATCCGTCATCTTTCTGGGTGACATTGTCATTATTATTAGCATCACTGGCGATTTTATATGTGCTCGTTAAGGTCAATGAGGCTCAGCGGGTTATTACAATTAATTACGCCAAACGAGTTCATGGTAATACTAGTTACGGTGGAATTAAGAGTATTTTGCCTGTCAAATTATTGGCCGCAAACGTTATTCCAATTATCTTTGCTGTGGCCTTTTTGTCATTGCCGGCTTTCGTTGGCCAAATCTTAAAAGCGACCGGTAACCCAGATTACTTAACGCTTGCCACTAACCTTATTACTTGGTTCCAGACACCAAGTCCTGGCTCTTGGACTGGCGCCACCCTGCAGGCATTTATATACCCAGCTGCTTACTTTGTATTAGTTATCGCTTTTACCTTCTTTTACACTGGTATTGTATTTAACTCTAATGAAATTGCCGAGAATCTTCAAAAACAAGGTGGATTTATTGAGGGAGTTCGTCCAGGCGTCCAGACTGAAAAATACCTAACTCGAACAGTTAATCGATTAACATTATTTGGCTCATTAACACTTGGTTTGATTGCTGTTATGCCATTTATTGGGGAATATTTGCTGTATAGTATTGCGGGCATAACAAATAGTAATTTATCAATTGGCGGCACCGGACTACTAATCGTTGTGTCAGTTGCACTTGAAGCTTTGCGTCAAATCAACTCTCGAGCCCTCATGGTCACTTACGACGATTACAAATAGCAGATGGGCTCATTTTGTCCATTGACTTGTAGTTATTGGCTATGATAATTTAAACATTAACACGCACGTTAAATTGAATATTTAACGGCGAGTTTTTTTACAAATCAAATTATTACAGTGCATGTCTGGACGACACTTTGTAATGGTTCCCTCTATCGGAGCGGCACACTGAGCTAAATTGAATTTAGCCTAGCGTGCTGCTACCGATGCCCACCGGAACAGCAATTGACGATGTAGACTCGTTAATCGATCAGTGGAGCTTACTGCGGAGGTGGAGCCCAATGCAAAGTGCCAAGAAGAAGAAGGAGAATCGAGAACAGGAAGCAAAGAGTTGTATCCAGGCCAAGGTCGAAGACTGTTGCGGTCACATACTTAACCCTGACCTGTCAATCATGGAGCTGGTTGTGGAGTTGTACGATCGCCTCGAGTATTATGAGGCCAACAAAGTCTGCGACGGAATCAGCACCCATGAGATAGTCGAAAACTTACTTCTTGACTGCCCACAGATATCATGGGCCCTAGCCGATTGGCTAGATGACAATTGCGGCACTGCAGCTATCGGGAACGACCATATCATCCATCTCTTGACTAGGTTTTACGACCTAGTCGGTAGATTCGGGACGAATATGTTCGGGCATCACGCTGATGCCATCGCTGCCTACTGCCCCGACTAAGCGTTGTGGTCTACTCGTTATTGGCATGAATTGCCAGCGAGTAGACCACTTATAAAATACCGCCCAGACATGCACTAATTAATGTAATAATTTGATTTGTAATACATAGAATATATCGCCAGTCTGGCGATATATTTATTTGACATCAAATAGCAAATTGCGATAAACTATATTAAATAGCTCGAAGCCAAATATTGAGCTAAATTATATTTAATTTATCTCTTTACGCGTGTTAATTTATAGTGTATAATTGGGAACTGTAACTTATGACCATTTTAAAAGAAGTAATTAAATTGCAAGGTAAGGTGATGGAAGCATTGCCTAACACACAATTTAAGGTAGAGCTTGAGAATGGCCACAATATCATTGCCCACATTTCCGGTAAGATGCGCAAGCATTACATCCGTCTTGTGCCAGGTGATAAGGTGGAAGTCGAGTTGACTCCTTACGATCTCAGTAAGGGTAGAATCACTTTCCGCCTAAAAGATTAATCAAATTTAAAGGTATACAGGAGTTTTTAACGCTCATGAAAGTTCGTGCTAGTGTCAAAAAAATTAGTCCTGATGATTTATTGGTTCGCCGAAAAGGCATCCTAAGAGTCATTAACAAGAAAAAACCTAAAAATAAGCAAAGGCAGGGTTAAGCATGGTTCGAATTTCTGGGGTTACAATCCCATCAGAAAAACAGGTTCAGATTGCTTTAACGTATGTTTATGGCATTGGTCCTAAGTTTGCTTCAAGTATTCTTACTTCAGCAGATGTCCAGCCTACTACGCGTGTTAAAGATTTAACTGAAGCCGAAGAGCAACGAATTCGCTCGGTGATTGATGCAAATTACACTGTTGAAGGCGATTTACAGCGCCGTGTCACAAATAATATTAAACGTCTCAAGGATATCGGCTCATACCGTGGTCTCAGGCACAAAGCTGGACTTCCGGTACGTGGTCAACGAACTCGAACTAACGCCAAGACTCGCAAGGGTAAGGGCGTTGCAGTTGGTGGAACACAGAAGAAAGCAGCAACTAAGACTTAAAAAGGATTGATTATGGCAGATGCAAATACAACTACACCACCAGTTCAAGATTTAGCCCCAGTTGCAGCCGCAGCTCCTGTTAAGTCTACTCGAAAAAAACAGCGTCGATCAGTTCCCGCTGGACAAATTCATATTCAAGCAACGTTTAATAATACTATTGTTTCATTTACTGACAAGGCTGGAAATGTTTTAGCTACTTCTAGCGCAGGCGCCGCTGGTTTTCGTGGTAGCAAAAAGGGTACCGCCTACGCATCCCAGATAACAGCCGAAAAGGTCGCTGAAATCGCCAAGAGCCAATTTGGAGCTCGTTCTGTCGACGTTATCGTTAAGGGTGTCGGCCTTGGCCGAGACGCTGCTATTCGAGCGATGGGCAGTTTTGAAATTATAGTAGATAGCATCAGGGACGTAACACCCATAGCACATGGCGGTGTTCGTCAACGACAAGCGAGAAAGGCTTAATTTATGGGTCGAGATATTTCCCCAATCGTTAAACAAAGTCGCCGTGAAGGTTTTGCCCTTCATCCAAAGGCATTTAAGATTATGGCTAAAAAATCTGGTATTCCAGGTATGCACGCCAATGGCCGTCCCGGCAAATCTAGCCTATATTTGACACAATTACGCGAAAAACAAAAAGTCCGTAGGGCTTATGGAATGCTCGAAAAGCAATTTGCACGACTAATGGACGAAGCTGACCGCGCAAGTGGCCATGGCGTCCTTCCAGGCGAAGCATTACTACAATTTCTAGAGCGCCGTCTTGATAACACCGTTTATCGTGCCGGTTTTGCAACTAGCCGCCGAGCTGCTCGTCAGCTTGTCAGTCATGGTCATTTTATGTTGAATGGTCGCCGTGTCGATATTCCATCAATTCGCGTCAAGGTCGGTGACGAAATTGTGGTCCGTCCTAAGAGTGCGAAGTCAGGCTATTTTAGCCAAATGGATGATATTTCAAAAAACACTTTCCAGGGGCCTCTAAGCTGGTTAAAGAGTGATACAAAGAAGTTAACTATTTCTATCACTGGTTTACCAAAGCGAGACGAAGCCGAAATTGATATTAAAGAACAACTAATCGTCGAGTATTACTCACGTTAAAGTTTGCTTAACAGCGAAAAGGAAGTTATAAATAATATGACAAAAGTTATTCACAATCCAGCATTAGCAAATATCGAAGAGCACAGTGCTAACAGTGCGACGTTTAATATTGAGCCTCTTCACGCTGGCTACGGTAATACGCTTGGTAATAGCTTACGACGCGTTCTACTTTCAAGTATTGAAGGTTCTGCAGTTGTTGCGTTTAAGATTGAAGGCGCATCTCACGAGTTCTCAACAGTTGCTGGTGTCAAAGAAGACATCATCGACATCATGCTAAATGTTAAAAATATTCGTCTAAAGGTTTTTGGTGGCAAACCCGTAGAGCTTCGCCTTGAGAAAAAAGGCGCTGGTGCTGTAACAGCAGGCGATATCAAGGCAATTGCTGATGTAGAAGTTATAAATCCAGACCAAATCATTTGCACAATTGACGATCCAAAGAAATCAATTGTCATTGATTTTGTGGCAGAAGCTGGCCGTGGCTATCAAACTATTGAAGATTCAAGCGCCAAGCGCCTACACAGCGACATGATTGCTGTTGATGCAATCTACAGCCCAGTCCTAAGGGTCCGCTATAAGGTTGATAACACTCGCGTTGGTCAAGAAACAAACCTAGACAAACTTTCATTGACCGTCGACACCGATGGTTCACTAACACCTCGCCAAGCTTTTGAAGAAGCGGCTGCTATTTTAGTTAATCAATACACAGCATTAGCTGGCTCAACGATTGTCAGTTCAGCCCCAGCTCTTGGCCAAGAAGTAGACAGCGAATCAAATGAATTAAATACTCCAATTGAAGAATTAAATCTTACTGCACGAACTGCCAATGCCTTGATTAATAACGATATTCGAACAGTTCACGATCTTGTCACGTTAAGTGAGCAGGATCTACGCGAACTTAAGGGCTTCGGATCTAAGGCCTTAGATGAAGTTAAAGAAAAATTGGCGGAGTTGGAACTTTAATTATGCATCGACACGGATATGTAGGACGCAAGTTTAGCCGCGAAAATGACCAGCGACATGCTTTGTTGCGCGGTCTAGCGACCAGCTTGGTTCTTAACAATAAGATTGAAACTACATTGCCTAAGGCAAAAGAGTTGGTTCGTTATATCGAAAAGCTTATTACCAAAGCCAAGATTGGCGATTTGAATAATCGACGCATCGTAATTGCTGCTCTTGATACCGAAGCGGCCGCATACAGACTATTTGATTTAATTGCACCACAGTTAACTGCAAGATCAAGCGGACACGTCAGGGTCGAAAGAACTGAACTTAGAGTAGGTGATGGCACTCAAATGGCGACAATTTCATTTGTTGACGAAATTAACGAAGATTATAAAGCAATAGCTGCTGAAACCGTAAAAGCACCTAAAAAGGCAAAGAAAGTCTTGGAGACAAAGTAATGGCTGTAAATTCTAAAACATACTCACAAAAACCAACCGAGATTTCTCGACGCTGGGTCCTAATTGATGCTTCAACTGCCACTTTAGGCCGAGTTGCTACAACGATTGCTAAATATCTAATTGGTAAGTATAAACCAACCTACACGGCTCATGTTGATAACGGCGACTATGTTGTTGTTATCAATGCTGCCAAGTTTGTTTCAACTGGCGCAAAAGAGAATGACAAGAAATATTATCGCCACTCTGGCTTTCCTGGCAACCTAAAGATTCAAAGCCTTGGCGAAATGCGAGAAAATTCTCCTGAAAAGGTTATTGAATTAGCCGTCAAAGGTATGATTCCGGTAAATAAACTAGCTGCTGACCGTATGTTGCGTCTTCGCATCTTTAAGGGCGAGACTCACACTCATACAGCTCAAACTCCAGAGAAAGTTGAGGTCAAATAATATGGCTATAGCTAAATATTTTTATGGTCTTGGACGACGCAAAAGTGCTACTGCCCAGGTTCGACTATTTGCCGGAAAAGGCAAGTTATCAATCAACGACAAGCCTGCTTCAGAATATTTGAATGACAACAAGACTCTACTTGCTGAAATTACCGATCCACTTGCACTCGTCAACAAACAAGCTGACTTTGACGTCACCGTAGTTGTTAAGGGTGGCGGTGTATCTGGCCAAGTTGATGCCATTAAATTGGCAATTGCTAAGGCAATTATCACGGCATTTAGTGATTTACGTCCTGTGCTTAAAAAGGCTGAGTTCTTGAAGCGCGACTCCCGTGAAGTTGAGCGCAAGAAATATGGTCTTCGTTCGGCTCGTAAGCGCGAACAGTTCTCGAAACGCTAAAACTAAAAATCCCTGTCTGGCGACAGGGATTTTTGTTGAGTAAATCAAATTATTACAAATGTGCATGTCGAGTTAGCATTACTCAACTGCGAGTCGCCAATAATATGGCGACTCAGCAGTTGGGTAAGTATCCTATGATTTTGAAAATAATATTTTCAATCTCCAGGATAATCTCCTTGTCTCCTTTTGGATAGCCTTGTCACAGGCGATAAAAAGATCAGGAGACCAATCGAGCGATGAGCCGACTTTCGATACAGAAAGGTATTGTCTGCGTACTGCAAGCATTACTCTCTGAACCGCAACCGGACTTAGCTTAGGCTCGAAGGATTCGATTTTCCAGGCAACTGTCTCGCCCGAAAAACTATTAAAATAATCGACTCCTTTTGTCCGCCTGATTTCGGCGGAATTTTGTTGCTTCAACCTTAATAGCTGATTGTTCATAAATTCTCCTTATAAAAATAATCCACTCCAGTAAATCAAGTTACAAAACTCGTTGCTTCTAGTGGAATCGAAGCAGCGCGGTAGCTGACCATATAGATCAGCAAGCGGGCTGCTTCAAATTTAGAGAAAATATTACCTCGACATGCACTGTAATGATTTGACTTGTTAATGATTCTTCGCCATCATTTGAGGTGTTAACTCAGATATGGTCGATGATTTATATATTAGCACAAACGTTATGCTTTGTCAATACTTCGACTCGCTATGCTCGCTCAGTACTTTCAGTGCTCAGCATGGTATAATAGACATAATTATGACAAAACAAGTTATCTTAACAGGAATACGCTCTAACGAAGAGCCAACAATTGGTAATTATTTAGGCGCTTTTTTGCCAATGGTTGAGTTGCAAAATAAATATTCTGACGATTATCAGATTAATATGTTTGTGCCAGACCTACACAGCTTTACTACGCCAATTGAATATGACAATTTATATCGTAATACTCTTAATAATCTGAAGTATTTTATTGCTGCTGGACTTGATCTCGATAATCCAGATACAATGATTTACCGACAAAGTTACATACCAGCTCACAGCGAATTAACCTGGATACTTGATTGCTTTACTTATATGGGCGAAATGAGTCGCATGACTCAGTTCAAAGAAAAATCATCAGAGAATAGCGAAAGTGTCACTGTTGGTTTATTTAATTATCCCGTTCTTATGGCTGCAGATATTTTGTTATACGGCGCAAGATACGTCCCTGTCGGCGAAGATCAATTCCAACACCTCGAGATTGCACGCGATATTGCTATTCGCTTTAATAATAAATTTGGTGATATATTTACTGTTCCAGAGTCAACCAAAGTTCAGATGGAAATGTTTAGCCGAGACGGTGGACTTCGTATCCGCAGTTTGACTGACCCTTCTAGAAAAATGAGCAAAAGCTCAACTGACGAAAGGTCAAAAATCCTACTAATTGACACGCCCGAAGATGCAACAAAAAAGATTATGAGCGCCACTACTGACAGTATCGGTGCAATCCACTTTGATTGGGACAAACAACCTGGAATTACTAGCTTGCTACAAATTTTAGCAATGTTATCTAGCGAGAGCCAGGCTAGTGTCAATGCTAAGTGGGAAGGCACAACTAATTATGGCGACTTCAAAAAGGCTGTGGCTGAAGCTGTTTCGCACTTTTTGACTGGATTTCAGGCTAGACTACAGAGTATTACTGACGAAAGTTTAATCGCTAAACTTGAAGCCTCTGAAAAAGTCTTGACCCCAATTGCCAACGAAACCCTTCTGAGGGCTCAACAGGCCGTCGGGCTGAGGCAAAAGGGATAAGGTGGTAAAAGTATCCAGTCGCGATGCACTTGACGTCTTACGCCATTACAAGCTGGCTGATGCTAATAATGTCCCTCGCAATATTGAGGCCATCAAAGTATCACATCCAAAGCCATATAACACACTGGCATCTTTTCGCTTTAATAAGCAGTTATTTTATGTCTTGTTTGATAATACTGCCGAAGATGATGACGAGTATGTATTGTTGCAAATTAAATCTGTAAAAAACGATGTAACGGGTGAGTTGATTCACAACCCCAACCCTGACGATACTTCGTCTTATGCTGTGCCTTTTGAGGGGAAAGACTGCTATTTGTACGCTGTTGTATCTGAAAAAAGACGCCTAGATGCAGAACTTGCTTCCCGCTACCCTGAATTTTCGCGTAGTACTTGGCAAAAAGATATCAAAGCGGGCCATATTAGTGTTAATGGGGCAATTGTTACGTCACTCAACCAAAACGTAACTGCAAACGACCTTATCGCGATTAATAAGCCTGATGCGATTGATTTCAGTAAAAATGAGCTTCCAATTATCTATATTGATGACAATGTTATCGTTATCAACAAGCCAGCTGGCGTGCTATCGCACTCTAAGGGCGCTATTAATGATGAATTTACTGTTGCTGATTTCTTTAGGCGTTATTCGACTTATAATTTAGATACTAATCGCCCAGGCATAATTCATCGCCTTGACCGCGACACCAGCGGAATTATGATTGGCGCTAGAAACGTCGAAACGGCAACTGAGCTCCAAAAACAATTCGCTGACCGCAAAACTAAAAAAACTTATATTGCCATTTTGGATGGAATTCCAAAACTTGATAAAGCCAATATAGATTTGCCAATTAATCGCAACCCAACAAAGCCGAGCACCTTTCGAGTTGATAGTAATGGCAAATCAGCGATAACCAGATACGAAGTTATTGATGCGACAGAAAAGTATGCCTTAGTTAAATTACAGCCTCAAACTGGCCGAACACATCAACTCCGTGTCCATATGGGATATTTAAACACTCCAATCTTGGGTGATAAAGTCTATGGCAAGCCATCAAAACGTATGTATTTACACGCCCTTAGCCTAGAGATCACCATCCCAAATGGCAATCGTAAGATATTTGAATCGCCAATCCCAACTGAATTTAAAGATTATTTTAGCAAAATTTCGTTATGAAAAATCTAGTTATCAATAATTCAAGCGAAAAAACATTGCTCGCATTAGTTAAAAATATGCCTCAATCGCTTTTATTATCTGGTGAGCCAGGTATTGGGCTTGGTGCAATTAGCCGCTATATAGCCGAACTTCGCAATGTGAGTCCGATTATTATCTTGCCAGAAAAGGATGAAAAAATTGACCTCGCAAAGGGTGTAGTTAGTGTTGATATAATGCGCCGACTATATGAGGAAACACGCACCAAGACAGCCAAGGAACGAATTATAATCATAGATTACGCCGAAAGAATGACTCATCAAGCTCAAAATGCCTTTTTAAAACTTCTTGAGGAGCCTGGCGCTGGTATATATTTTATTCTTGTTTCTCATTCAATTTCAAAACTGCTTCCCACAATATTGTCTCGAACCGAAAAGTTGGAGATTAGGCCTATCACACTCAGCCAATCAAATAGTTTGCTTGATGATATCGGCATCACCGATAGTATAAAGCGTGCTCAATTATTATTTATGGCCGAAGGATTACCAGCCGAACTTTGCAGGCTCAGTAGTGATGACGCATATTTTACCAATCGGAGCCTAATTGTTAAAGATGCCAGAGAATTAATCCGTGGGAACACTTATCAAAAGCTGTTAATTGCTCATACCTACAAGGATGATAGGGGCGCGGTGCTACTGCTATTACTTGATATGGCCAAAATATTAAAGAAGAGCATTATCGCTAGTCCACAAGCTTCAGCAATCAACCAGATTGATTCAATTCTTTCTGCCTATCAACAAATCGAGACTAATGGCAATATCCGGCTTGTACTAGCCAGGATGATTTTATAATCTGGTATAATATTTACAGAATATGTTAGGTCTATTATTAGTTGTATTACTTGGGGTCTGGGTGATTTATCAACCCCAGACTGTTGATGAAATCAAATCGGATTTACCGACCAAACTGTCGGACAAACTTAATATGCTTTGGACTATTGCTCAAGAATCGCTACAAACACAAAAATATCTACGTGCCGAAAAAGCCCTTTTGACAATTCTTCGAGTTGATGAACGAAACGCCAGTGCCTATAATCGCCTGGGTATTCTGTATGCCAAACAAAAGTCATTTAAGGACGCTATTGAATGTTTTGAGATTGCTCAATCACTTGAAACTAATGCCAGCAGTTTGCATAACGTTGGCCTTATTTACTTTGAGACGGGTAATTTTGATAAAGCAGCCTTGGCATTTGAACAAGCTCTGGCAATTGATGGGGATCTTGCTTCGCGACACATCGCCTATGCTAAAGTCCAAGAAAAGTTAGGCAATGAGGATAAGATGATTAGGTCACTTGAAAAAGCAGTTGAATTAGACCCAATACCCCAAACTCTGACAATTCTTGCTGATGCCTATGAACGAGTTGGCCAGGCCGAACTGTCTCTTAAGTTGCGTGAAAAAGCAGCCAAAATGATTATTCCACAAGGTCAGCCAAGACGCGTTCAGCAGCCACGTCGCGTGGTGATGTAGATTAGATTTCGATAATTGGACATCGCTCCACTTCGTTTCGCTCCTCCGTTTGCTCATAAAAATATGTAAACACATTTTTATTTCGCTGCACTTCGCCGAACCTATGAACTTTTGTCTTTGACAAAAGACTTCATAGGTTAGAGTCAAAATATCATTACCAAATTTAAATACCACAATCTTTCGATGTGGTATATAAATTTGGTGCTGGAAATAGGACTCGAACCTATGAAGCCGTAAGGCAGGAGATTTACAGTCTCCCGTGATTGCCACTACACGATTCCAGCTGATGGAGCCGACTCTCGGGATTGAACCGAAGACCTGCTGTTTACAAAACAGCTGCTCTACCACTGAGCTAAGTCGGCATTAATTATTAAGATACCCAACTATTCTATCTGATATGGCTAGTTGTTTCAAGTATTGATTGGAGCCACGATCGGGAGTTGAACCCGAGACCTCATCCTTACCATGGATGCGCTCTACCAACTGAGCTATCGCGGCAGTCTACCTGGTAAATTTTATCACATAAGGTGTAGCCTATCAACGAACTGCTATAATAGACCTATGGCAACATTTAGTTTTGACACAGTATCTGAATATGACAAGGCCGAGATGAGCAACGTTTTTGCGTTAGCTCAAAAAGAAATAATTAATCGTTACGATTTCAAGGGTACGCCGGCTGCAATTGATTGGATGGAAGATAAGACCGGATTTAAGGTCATTGGCGCCAACGAATGGCAGATTGACAGCATTATTGATATTGTTCGCAAAAAATTAGCATCTCGCGAACAAAGCAGTAAAACCATCGATTTATCCAAAACCGTTATTACTAGTAATCTAAAAGCCACAAAGGAATTGCCATTTATTGCTGGACTAGATCAAGATAAGGCAAAATCCATCACCAAGCTCCTTCGGGACAAATTGCCCAAGGTCAAAGCCCAAATTCAAGGTGAGGCCGTTAGAGTTGTTAGTAACTCAAAAGACGACTTACAATCTGCTATGCAACTAATTCGAGCAGCTGATTTTGCTTTTCCAATTGAATTTACTAATTACCGATAATTGCCTTGCTGTTAAAGATGTTTTTTGATATAATTTAACACTAATGGATTACGCATTCGCGCTATCGCGAAAAGGATATTATGGCGAAAAAGAATACAAAGCGAAAATTAGTTGGATTAGTTAGCGGACTTTCTGGTCATCGCACTTATTACACAACCAAAAATACTCAGAATACGACTGAAAAAATTTCTCTAAAAAAGTATGACCCGATTGCTCGTGTCCATGCTGTTTATACTGAGACCAAGAAAAATCTTGGCCGCAACGAAATCAAGCCTCGTAAAAAATAATTTGTTGTTGATTCAAATTATATATTTTCAATCTGTTCGTCTATTAAGTTTGCCAACCACAAACCATTTTGCGACATTGCCTCTAATGTACTAATTGATAGTTTAATGTCATCTGCATAGACATATAAAATGCCGTCAGCCAACTCGGCTGATAATGGCCAAAAATGAGCGCCAAGAACTCTGGCAGAATCGGCCGGGAATAAACGCTCTATCTTAATTGAGTCAGTTAACAGTGAATAGACCGAGAAGCGATTAGTAAAGTCTGGGCTATAATCCTCGAATGTTCCAAAATTTATCTTGGACAATAATGGGTAAATCGAAAAAAATGAGTTAAATGCGGCATTATCGTGATTATTTGAGTTAATTAATAAATGTGGAGTGTCTTGCCTAGTGTGTAAATCAAATGCCACAACCAGCCAGTTCTTGTAAACAACTGAACTATCTGATTTCAATTCGATATCATTACGGTCAATTATTGTTACATCATATCCATTGATTGGGCCAACGCAGTAATTGTTATCAATATGCGTAGACGAAACGGTAAAGCCACGAACGACACGGTGTTCGTCATGACGTTGGTCTACGGATCCAAAATATGCAAGATTATTTTGTTTTGCAAATCTGGCTATGACACGCTTACGAGTCCCACTATTTGCAATATTATGAAAAATATTTTGGGTTGCTCGACGAATTGATGCCAACATATTTAGACTCATTTTGTATTTTCTGATTTCTTATCTAAATTAAGCAATACACTAATATATTCAGAGTGTGTCCAGGTTAGTGGAGCAGGCGCAACAATTTCATTAAGCGATGGATTAAATTGCTCGGCCATAACACCTGTTTTTAGGGCGTGTGACCTAGCCCAGTCCAGAATATTTAAGGCTTTATCATAGTCGCCATTATCAATATAGTATTCGGCCAGCCAGAAAGTTGTAATAAACCAATAATTGCCAGATATTTTATCGTCTGTTCGGCGGTAATCATCGTTCTCGTAGCGCGGCAACCCAGGTGCGCCTTTATTAATCCCAAATAGCTCTTTGATGGTATCAAATGACGAGACAACTTCATTACTTTTGGCGGCGAATAGTCCATAAGTATAGGCTCCGTATACGCTAGAACAGTCAACGACATCATCCTTGATAATTTGTCCGCCCTTGATGTTAAGGCCTCTGTAAAAAACCTTCTTTTTATCATTATATAGAAGTTTATGTGCAGCAGTCTGTATGTCACTGGCGGCCATACGCCACTTAACGGCATTATCTGGGTCATTAGCAGCTGTCGCCAAGTCAGACGCAGAATTAAGTGCTGCAAAAACCAAAGCGGTAGTGTACGTTGATGTCAAAAAAGTTTGCTCCCATAAATCATAACTTGGCTTAGGTAATCCAGTAGATTTGTTAATAAAGTTAAACATAAAATTAGCCATTGGTACAATCATCGAGTCGTAATACTCTTTTAATAACCCAGTACTAGGGTAGAGCTGATAGAATTGAGCAAATATATACAAAACAATCGCAGTTTCGTCTTCTTGGATTGGTGGAGCAATAAGTTCATCATGAAGATAGGAGTGCCAGCTACTACCAAGCGCACCGTCGGCACGATACTTGTGCATTAAATAGCCATCTGGATGTAGCCCCCTTTTAGTGAATTGGAAATAGCGTAATGCCTCGTCTTTATAACCCATTCGAATTAGAGGCCACAGGGTATAAGCTCCATCACGTGGCCAACTATAGGCGTAGGCATCGCGCGAATAATTAAGCATTGACGTGTCGGTGCTGGCGATTATAGCGCCATGTTTATCGATTTGCGATTTAATTATTAACACGCTTTGAATAAATGAACTTCGATGTGTTGGCGTAATTGATTCAAGCGATTTATAAGTAGGTGCCAACCAATCATTCCACCAGTCAGCCGTACGACTCATTAAGCTAGCTGCACCTTCTTTTTGAATCTGTTTGTGAATACGCAATGCTTCACTTGTTGACATGCCGGCAGCTATCCAATAATGGACTCTCTGAGAGCTGTTGGCATTGATATTCATCATAAAACGAATAGTCGAATCGACTCGGCCATGTTCGACATTATTTAAACTAAGTTTGCCATCAGCCGCATCCATGTATGTCCCAACTTTACCTTCAATACCAAACAGACCAACCGTGTACTGGTCAAATGGCTGATTATTGTAATCGCCAGACACAACAAAAGCTCTTCTTCCTCGATAATGCAAAATTGCATCATCACTAGGTAGATACTGAGCCGTATCTGTGTTGCTTCGAGAGTCGCCAATCACAAAAGCTTGATGCATAAACAATCGAATTTCACGGGCTTGGCTAGACAAATTAACAACATGGATATTTCGAATAAAGGCACTAACTTTAGCGTCAACAAAATCATCAAACTCAAGAATAATACCAAGATGATCATTCTTGGCAATAATATGACCAATTAATGCACTATGAGGGTAACGGAAGGTAAAAGACCATTCACCCTCGTTATCAAGCCAACTAAGTTCGCCATTTATCCAAACACCGACATGATGGCGAAGATTTTCACCAGCTGAATGATTTTCAAACCCAACATATGGATAATAAAAATCGTGAACCATACCAAAATTATTTAGCCCAACATGGAGCTCACCGTTGCTAAGAACAATTGGTCTAGCCATTGAGACCCCCGACCGAAATATTCTCGTTTAATCTATAACGTAAATCATGAATTGCGTTTATGAAGTACAAAAAAGCACTATATGGCGAATCATACGGGCTGAAATAGGCATGCACATCACCATCGCTAAACCATTTAGTGCACATATAGTAGACGTGGTCTGAAGTTTGTAATTTGCGCCAATCTGAAATTAGTATGTTGTCACCAGAATTTAAAATGTCTTTCTCTAGCGAATAAAGATATCGCAATGCTTCTTTTTGCATATTATTGCCAGTCCACGCCGTTAAATCACGCTCCGTATCGGCCCAGGTCACGGTATTTGGCATGCTGACTTCACCAACTGGCTCAAAAGTGTCAATTGCACCAGACACTGTGTAAAAAGTATTGTCGGGATTATCCAGCCATCTCGCGATAAATTCTTCATAAAATTCAAAAATACCAGCATCAGCCCACTGATGTTCACCAAAAGTTTCAAAATCCATAAATAAATTAACGATTGATTTATCCCTGATAGATTCGTTAACCCAATTATTATAAGTTTCCGCCGTTAATGGCCACGATGGCCAATTTTTATCACCAAAGCGGAAGGCGACGTCATCACTAAGGCGGTAATTTTTAAGCAGAAGTGAAATATTTTTTGTATCGGCTGGTCGATAAACAAAATTTGGGCTACGCCACTGTAAGATTGGATCCCAACCCTCGGCTAAAACACCCTTAAACCCATAATTTTCAGCCCACTTTGCCATTGAGTCGTTGTAAGAAAGCTCGGTATTGCGAAATACCCTCGTCTCAACACCGAATAGTTTACGAATAATCAACTTATGCGCCTCTACCTGACGCTCAAACTCAGGCAAACTATAAAAATAGGCAAGTGAGTGATAATAAGTTTCAGCAACAATTTCAACTCGTCCAGTGGCGACAAGCCGCTTAAAGCCATCAATGATGTCTGGGGCCCATTTTTCGGCTTGTTCCAAAAAGACTCCGGTAACACTAAGTGAAACCTTAAATTCAGGATGCTTGCGCAAAAGCTTCTCAAATAAGATAGTCATAGGTCGATATGATTTGTCGGCAACTTTTCTAAATACCGACTCATTTTTATCGCCACTATCTGTGTCTGTCTGGTTAAAGTAACTATGGTCATTGGCAATGTCAAAAACCTTATACTGCTTAACCCTAAATGGTTGGTGAGCATGTAGATACAGTACTATTCCACGTTTATTCATAAGTTAATTCCCTTAATGGCCGACTTGTATACATTGATACATTTAGTGGAAGCGTCATCCCAAGAAATTTTACTGTACTCTTTCATAACACCGTCCTGAAGTGATTTCATTAATGGTTTAGATGTAGCGACAGAGACAATTAATTCAGCTAGTTTGTCGTCATCCCAAAAATCATATCGAAGTATGTCATCTAAAACCTCACATACGCCCGATTGATTAGTGATAATCAGGGCGTTGCCGTGATGAGCTGCCTCAAGTGCCGTTAGGCCAAATGGCTCGCTGACTGAGCTCATAACAAATATATCGCTGACACTATAGGAATCCCGCCATTGCTTGCCCCTAACGAACCCAGTAAAGAATATCTTATCGGCAATTCCTAAGTCGGCTGCTAGCTCAATTAGCTCGTTGCGCTGGTCGCCATCGCCAGCCAACAGGAACAATAGTTTTTCATATTTCTTGCAAGCTTTTGCGGCAGCTCTGATAAAAAATGTTAAACCCTTTTGAATAGTAAATCTTGTTACGGAAGAAACTATTGTATAACCTTTGCTACGCATAAATTCAAGATATTTATATGTACTGCCATCATAAATGTAGCCATCATTAAGACAGTCAATATCAATAGCATTATGGACAACTTCAATCTTGTCCGACGCTATGCCGTAATTACTGATAATAATATTCTTGGTCATCTCGCTGACGGCGATAATTCTATCGGCCATCATTAGGCCCTGATACTCAATCTCGTGAACCAGAGGGTTACCGATTCCGCCGGCTCGATCAAACTCAGTCGCATGAACATGAACTACCAAAGGGGCATGTGTTATGGCCTTGGCGCGCATACCAGCTTCCATCGAAAGCCAATCGTGAGCATGGATAACATCAGGACTAATAGTTTCAACCAAAGTCTCAACATATTTGGTGTATGATTTCTGTACGCCACGCATATCTTTGAGGTTATCCGCATCAGCCTTAGACATTGGTGTATCAATAACCCTAGAACTTTCGTAGGCGCCAAGCCCATATCTTTCAGATGGTGTCAGTTTGGTTGCACCATGCACAGTCATCCAATCAATCTCGGGATATTCAACCTGGTAGGGGACAACAAAATCAATGGTTGCGTCATGAAGAGCTAAAGCCTTAGACATATAATAACAAGCGACGCCAAGTCCGCCACTATTATGAGGAGGAAGTTCCCACCCAAGCATTAATATCTTCATTGGGTTATAATTACGTTTAATTACCTAAACTAAACGAGCGCTCCTTTATATGCTTCATAAGTGTTCTAACTATTAATTATAGAACTACGCTAATGCTTTTACAACTGTTTATATATATAAAATAATCTGTTACAATATTTCAGTAACCTACATAAAGGGGCATATATTTCAAGAGTAGGCTATTAGTCAAGGGGCATAGTACAACGGTTAGTACATGGGTTTCCAAAACCTAGGATCATGGTTCGATTCCGTGTGCCCCTGCCAAGAATAAGCAGTATAGAAAGTCTCCATTGCGGAGGCTTTTTGTTATAATAAAAACAAGAGGAGATAATACTATGAATATAGTCGAAGAACTATTTAATAAATATCAACAAGATTATGCTGTTAAAATAATGCCGGCCACAACTGAGCAAATAGTTACTTTTATTAAGAACTGCAAAAAATATAATGTTCCAGAAAAAATAGTAGAGGAATTGACTAATTACTTTAAAATGAACAATAATTTCTTTAATTATTTTTTGTGTGACGACGAAAGGATATTTGAATGGTATCAGGAACAAAATTGTATTTGGTTAGGTCAAAGAGATTTGTGGACATTTAGGTGCCTAGTTGACAAACATAGGTATGCAATTGGAGATGCAATGAATGAATCATTTGGTGATAATTATGAATTTGATTCGGTTTATGAAATGTTAGATAGTTTTTTGTCAGGAAAGACAATTTAGCATCTTTATCAATTTTTCAACAAGTAAAGTTCTAATTTCGTAGCATATGCTTGCCAAAATTAAATAATCTACCTTGTGTAGGTTATTTTATTTTGCCATGGCCACTCGGACCGAACCACATCAACTTCGTTGATTGGTTCGAATTCTGTCAAATCTATTGATTATACAGAATTTAGTTGATGTTATGACAAGAGGTATCGAATTTTTATATCATCTTGCGTTGGACATGTGCCCTTGCCTCAATATGCTTAAATATTATTATGAACAATCAAAAGAAGCTTTAGTTGATTTTCGTGTTCCGCTTGCATTTTTTTTACAAATGAGCAGAGAAGGCGGAGCAGCTTTCCATTAGACTATTTTAATTATAAATGTTGGTGCATATTTACGTTATTATTGTAAATACTTATGTTTGTATATCTAGCTAGTTTTGCTTACCATATGTTATAGTCACACTTCTATAAGACAATATTACAAAATGGAAAATAATTATATATACAATGGAAAATTTACCAAACGAATTAGTCTTAGTCAGGCATGGTGAGTCTCAAGAAAATTTTGCAAGTTACCGTCATGAACGTGGTGAATCTATAACGAATGCTGAAACTATATTTAACGTTCCTAACTGGAAACATAGATTAAATAGTACCGGCATAGAACAGGCAAAATTAGCAAAACTATGGATAGATAGTAAAATGGGCGGTTTGGCAGTTTTTAATGCACTTTATGTCTCACCGTATCTAAGAGCAAGAGAGACAGCAATATATATAAGTGATGAATCAGACAATAAATGGCTTGTTGATGATAGAATAAGCGAAAAAGAATGGGGACAATATGTTGAAATACCACCACCATATAGAGAAGAAGTATTTCCTACAGTAAAAAACCACGTTGATGCCTCTAGATTCTGGTCAAGACCACCTGGAGGCGAAAATGTCCCTGACACAATCTTACGTTTAAAAAGTTATATTGATATGATTGGCAATAAACATTTAGGCCAAAAAGTCTTAGCAGTCACTCATAGTGGAATAATGCGTTCAACTAGGTATTATCTTGAGCAAATGAGACCCGAGGAATACGAAGATATGATTAAAGACCCAGCTCAAGAGATTAAAAATTGCTCAATTCTTTGTTACACAAGAGTTAACCCGTTAAATCATGGCGATATACGACCGATGATGTCTTGGAGAAAATTAATTGACCCAACCAATGGTGATCAGTCGTCAATAGACGATAGATGGGTTGAATTTAGTAATAACCGAAC